>CAIUTH010000231.1 GCA_903902075.1 uncultured Alphaproteobacteria bacterium | reverse complement strand
CGGCGGCTATTACCGCGACGACACCGCCCTGCGCGAACTGATCCTGGACAAGAAGGGCACCGACCAGCTCAACGGCTTGTGGAACGAGTTCGATTTCGTGGGCCGCCAGACCGAGCACACCTGGGTGCAGTATTTCTTCAACCAGTCGGGCGAAGTGGACGGCAACATCAACGGCCCGCTGTCGTCGGAATCCGGTTCCAAGCGCCCGGTCGGCCATGAAGTCACCGACGCCTTCGTGATCAACCAGATGCGCGAGAAGTACCTGGCGCGCTGGGCGATGGAAAAGGCGACCAACGATCCCATCGCGCCCAAGGCGTTCAACTGGCACTTTGGCCTGATCAACGCCACCTTGCGCGACCAGGAAAAGCAGCGCGCCGCCGCCGAACCCAGGCAGGTCGCCGCGCTGGTGCGCTTTGCCGAGCGTGCCTATCGCCGTCCACTGACGGCCAATGAGCGCACGGACCTGCTGGCCTATTACAAGAAGCTGCGCACCAAGAACGCGCTGAGCCATGAAGACGCGATCCGCGACTCCATCGTCAGCGTGCTGATGGCGCCGGACTTCCTGTACCGCTTCGACCTGCAGGTGGCCAAGACCGCCCAGCCGGCCCTGGCCAAGGCCAGTCTGAAGACCGCCAAGGCCTATGAAAGCCAGCCGCTGTCGGACTACAGCCTGGCCAGCCGGCTGAGTTATTTCCTCTGGGCCAGCATGCCCGATGCCGAATTGTTGACGCACGCCGCCGCCGGCGACCTGCACAAGCCGGCCGTGATGCTGGGACAGGCGCGCCGCATGCTGAAGGACCCGCGCGTCAAGGGCCTTGCGACCGAGTTCACCGGCAACTGGCTGGTGTTCCGCCAGTTCGAGACTAACAATTCGGTGGATCGCCAGCGCTTCCCGACCTTCGACGATGATCTGCGCGAAGCCATGTTCCAGGAACCGATCCACTTCATGCAAGACAATATCCAGCGTGACGGCTCGGTGCTGGATGCGCTGTACGGCAACTACACCTTCGTCAATCCGCCGCTGGCGCGCCATTACGGCATGCCGGTGGTCGAAGGCGACAACGACACCTGGGTGCGCGTCGACCATGCCGACAAGTATGGCCGCGGCGGCATCCTGCCCATGGCCGTGTTCATGACCGCCTATTCGCCCGGGCTGCGCACCAGCCCGGTCAAGCGCGGCAACTGGGTGGTGCAGAAGGTGCTGGGCATCCGCGTGCCGCCGCCGCCGCCGGTCGTGCCGGAGCTGCCGTCGGACGAATCCAAGACCGACAAGCCGATCCGCGAAATGCTGGCCGAGCATCACAAGAACCCGTTCTGCGCCGGTTGCCATCTGCGCTTCGACTCGTTTGGCCTGGCTTTTGAAGGTTATGGCCCGGTGGGCGATGCGCGGAGCAAGGATCTGGCGGGACGCCCGATCGATGCCTCCACCACCTATCCGGGCGGCGTGGACGGCACCGGTCTTGCCGGCCTGCAGAACTTCATCAAGGACCACCGGCAGGAAAACTATGTCTCCAACCTGTCGCGCAAGCTGCTCTCCTATGCGCTGAACCGCTCGCTGCAGCTGTCGGATGAATCGCTGGTCGACAAGATGAAGACCGACATGGCGGCCAATGGCTACAAGTTCCGCACCCTGGTCGAGACCATCGTGCTGAGCCCGCAATTCCTCAATCGCCGCATCGTCGAAACGCCCGTCAACGAACCCGTGGCGCCGCAAAAGCCGGCCAACGGCAAATTCCTCAAAATCGATTTCCGGAAGGAGCATTGATCATGTCCAAGGACAAGACTGTGAACCCGTTCAAGTCCAACGCCTTCTCCCGCCGCGCCGTGCTGCGCGGCACCGGTTGCGCCATGGCGCTGCCCTGGCTGGAATCGGTCAGCGCCTTGGCCGATCCGTCCGCCGCCGACTTCCCCAAGCGTTTCGGCGTGGTGTTCCTGGGCTGCGGCGTCAATGAGAACCATTGGAGCGCCGAGGGCAACGGCGCCGACATGAAGCTCTCCAAGACGCTCTCGCCGCTGGAGCCCCTGAAGCAGAAGATCAATGTGGTCGATGGCCTGTATGTGAAGGCGTTGACCAACCAGGGCATCCATCCCGCCCAGACCGGCAGCCTGCTGTCGGGCGTGCCCATCACCAAGGGCGCCATCATCCATTCGGGCATCAGCGTCGACCAGATGATCGCCAGCCATGTCGGCCAGGACACGCCGCAATCCTCGATCGTGCTGGCCTGCGAACAGCCCATGACGGGCTTCCACGAGACCAATTTCAGCCTCGCTTATTCCTCGCATCTGTCCTGGCAGACCCCGGATTCGCCGGTGCCGGTGGAGGTCTATCCCGCCCAGGCCTGGGACAATCTGTTCGACAATCGCGGCAGCCTGCTGAATGTCAGCGTGCTGGACCGCGTCAAGGACCGCGCCCAGGACCTGTCGCGCAAGATCAGCAGCACCGATCGCGGCAAGCTGGACGAATATCTGACCAGCGTGCGCGAAGTCGAAAAGCGTGTCGAACTGATGCGCAAGGCCGGGCAGGACGCCAACGAAACCGCCAAGGCCAAGAACACCGTGCTGGCCGCGATGGACCGGCCCAACAACGGCTTGCCCGAAGACCTGCGCGAGCATACCAGGCTGATGTGCGACATCATCGCCATCGCCTTCCAGACCAACAAGACCCGCGTCGCCTCGCTGATCATCAGCCGCGACCTGTCGGCGATGTACTATCCCTTCCTGGACGTGAAGGAAGGCCATCACGCCGCCAGCCATGACAATGCGTCGGACAATTACGAGCGCATCGCCCACTTCCATGTCGCCCAGTACGCCTATCTGGCGTCCAAGCTGGACAGCATGAAGGAAGGCAACGGCACCGTGCTGGACAATAGCTGCCTGATGTTCATGTCCAACATGTTCGTGGGCAGGAAGCACGACAACTCGCACCTGCCGCTGCTGCTGGCGGGCGGGCTGGGCGGCACGCTCAAGACCGGCCGTTCGCTGAACTACATGAATGCGGGCGACGACAATCGCAAGATGTGCAGCCTGTACCTGTCGCTGATGGACCGTTTCGGCATCAAGCAGGACAAGTTCGGCGATTCCTCGACGCGTCTGCAGGACATTTAAAAGAGATTACGCGTTGGCGCGGGCGGCGGCTTCATGGCCGCGCCCGTGCCCATAGCCCAGGGCGCGCAAGGTTTGCCCATGCAGGCGCTCGAACAGGCGCTGCGCCTCGCCGTCCATTTCCAGGATGTTGGCCGAATCCGAGCCGCTGCGGAAGAAAGCCGGGCTGATGGCATGCAGCGCCTCGAAGGAAATGTCGAAGCTGTGCAGTTGCGGCTTGCCGATGAAGTCCGCGATGCTCTTCAGGGTCGTGGCATTTCCTGATGCCAGGTCCTCGTAGCGGACCAGCAAGGTGTGTGGCCGGGGTGTCCAGGCCTTCACATGTTGCGACCAGGACTTGCCGGCCTTCCCTTCGATCACGTCGGCCAGGGTGATGTCGTGTCCCAGGATTTCACGGACATAATGGGCGTGGCTGACCACCGCCGAGCGTCCGTCGCGCACCACATAGATGGCGGGATGGCGGTCGGCCGGCGGCATTTCGTGAGTCTTCACATACAGGCTGCGGCCGGCCTGACGCGCGGCGGCGATGAAGTCCATGGGATTGTCGCCCACCGCCTCGCGCCCGATCATTTCGGATACGTCGGGTTCCGACAATTCGGTGTCGTCATAAATGGACTGGCTGGCCTGGCCGAAGCAGCGCTTCAGGATGGTGCGCAGCAAGGTGTTGCCGGAACGGGTATAGGACGCCAGCCACGTCACAGGCGCACGCAACACAGGCGACATCAGCCGGGTCCCCAAAGCATGCGACAGGGCTAAAGGCTTTGGCGCTCATGGGCTTGGCCATGTTTTCGCCCAGATGTCGCAAAGCTTCGCGGCGGTGCTGTGCGGCACAGCGCGATGGGACTTTAATGTTGGTGCGGAAAACTATGTTGTCACTGGCCGGGAACCTTGGCTGCGGATTGTGCGTTCACGCTCCAACGAAACAGGAGCGAGACCATGCGCACACATTTGCTGATTGTTGGATTTGCCGCTGCCATTACGCTTGCGGGGTGCGGAACGAACCCGGGCGACCGGGCTGCCAGCGGCGCGCTGATTGGCGCGGCCGGCGGCGCCGCCATTGGTGCCATGGCGGGTAATCCCGGCCTTGGCGCTGCCGTCGGCGCCGGCGCTGGCGCGGTCGTCGGTGCGGCCACCGATCCTTGCGATCTGAACCTGGGCGACCCCATCTGGAAGAACGACCGCGGTTCCTATGAACGCCGTTGTGGCCGCCCCTATCGCGACCGCTGACCCAAAAGGTTAATGGCAGCAAAATTGGCATGAGCCATGAATGATCCGGACCGAGTGTCCGGATCATTTTGCCATGTCCATTACTATCGATAGCTGGGAAGCGCGCTTTTCGCTTCCTTCTTATGCACCCCGCCTTCTCATCCTGGCCGGCCTGTTGGCCTATGTTGGGACGCTGGCTGTCGCCTGGTGGGCCATTTCGGCACGCCTGCCGGACCAGATCCCGCTGACCATCGCCGGCCATGCCTTCAGCCTGAAGCATGTGCACGACAAGATTCTCAGCACCGGCTCCATCCTGCTG
>CAIUTH010000230.1 GCA_903902075.1 uncultured Alphaproteobacteria bacterium | reverse complement strand
GGCGCGGTCGCCCAGCTTGGAGGCGTCGTCGCGCAGGATTTCATTGGCCCCGGCATGCACCATGACGGGCGGAAAGCCGGTGAAGGGCGCATAAGCCGGCGAAGCATAGGCATCGCAGGGATTGGATTTTCGCAGGTAATGGCGCGCCGACAGGAACAGCAGGTCCCAGTCCAGCACCGTGTCGGACTTGCGGTTGCTGAGGATGGAATAGCCTGACAAGGAAAGATCGGCCCAGGGCGACAGCCCCACAATGCCGCCCGGCATTTCCAGGCCCGCATTGCGGACAGCGAGCGCCACGGCAAAGGCCAGTCCCCCGCCCGCCTCGTCGCCCGCCAGGATGATGGCGGATGCCGGTACGCCACGCGCCAGCAGGCCGCGATAGGCGTCGATGCCGTCACGCACGGCGGCCGGGAAGAAGGCTTCCGGCGCCAGCCTGTATTGAACGGAAAAGGCGCCGATACCGCTGGCTTCCACCAGCTTGCCCACCAGCGCACGATGGCTTTGCGGCGTTCCGGCAACAAAGCCGCCGCCATGGAAATACAGGATGGTGCGGCCAGGCTCCTGGCGAACCGCGCCCACCCATTCGCCGGGAATGGCGCCCAGCTTGCCGGGGGAGAAATCCATCGCTTCGGGCGCAGGTCCGAACTTGGCGAACGAGGCCGCATAACGGGCGCGCACATCCTCGATACCGGACAGGGGTTTGGCTTGCGTTTGCGGCCAGAACGCCATGAAGAACCGAAGCACCTTTCAACGGCAACATTAACAAAAAAACGGGGGCCTCCATAGGGAAGCCCCCGTCTCTGGTTAAGCCGGAAGCTGCCTAGGCAGCCTTCGAACCTTCAATGGTGGTCAAAGCCGGCGCATTGATGGTGATGCGGCGCGGCCGCTTCTCCTCGGGTACGATGCGCTCCAGGTCGACATGCAAGAGGCCATTCTCAAGGCGCGCGGCCTTGACCTCGACATGCTCGGCAAGCTGGAAGCTGCGCTCAAAGGCGCGGCCGGCAATGCCCTGGTGAAGAAGTTCGCCGGCAGGCTTTTCAACCTCCTCGCGCTTGCCGCTGACGGTCAGGACGCGGTCCTTCACGTCCACCGACAGGTCTTTTTCGGCAAAGCCGGCGACTGCCAGGGTGACGCGATAGTTGTTCTCGTCGCTGCGCTCGATGTTGTAGGGCGGATAGCCCTGCTCGGACGCGGACTCCAGAAGACCGATCAGCCGGTCAAAGCCGACGGTGGAACGGAAAAAGGGCGAATAATCGATACGCATAAGACAACCTCCAAAAAGCGTTGTGTTTGGTCCCACGGGGGAACCGGCCCCATGACGGCGGCCGGCACTCCGGTATTTAGGTGGGCAAAAGAGGGCTTCAAGGCCCTTTCGGGGGGTTGAAAATCGGGCTTAAGTGCCCATGGAAGCGCCCGATTCAGCCAAAAATAATGATCCCCGCCGCCAGCCTGTTCGAGCCGTTGCCCATACGGGCAGTAGGCGCGGAACTGCGCGCCGCCCGGTTCGCGGCTGCGCCCGATGTTCCGGCCCGGGGGGTCTGCGTCCTGCTGAACGGCCAGACCGAGTTCATCGACAAATACTTCGAAGTGATCGACGAACTGCGCGGCCGCGGCTTTGCTGTGGCGACCATGGACTGGCGCGGCCAGGGCGGCTCCACCCGCATGACAGAAGATGCCCGCAAGAGTTTCGTCGGCGACTTCCACGAATATGACCAGGACCTGGACACGCTGATGCACTGGATCGTCCAGCCCATGCTGGCACAGGGCGAAAAGCCCGTGGCGCTGGCCCATTCCATGGGGGCGCACAATCTGCTGCGGGCCCTGTCGCGGAACCCGGGCCGGTTCGCCGCCGCCGTGCTGAGCGCACCGATGATCGCCATTTCGTTTCGCGGCCAGCGCGAATTCCTGGTGCGGGCGATAACGGCCTTTCAGATGTGGCGCGGCCGGCGCGGCGACTGGGTATGGGGAATGGAAGCGCGCGATCCCCATCGCGTCAATTTTTCGTCCCAGCTGGTGACCTCCGACCCGCAGCGCTTCGAGCGCACCCAGATGCTGCTGCGCGAGCAGCCGGACCTGCGGCTGGCGGGTGCGACCTGGAGCTGGCTGGCGGCGTCGCTGCGTTCGATGGACTGGCTGCGCGAGCCGGGGCGGCCCGAAGCCATCACCACGCCGCTCCTGATGGTGGGAGCCGGCAAGGACCGGATTTGCCAGACGCCTCAGACAAAGGCCTTCGCGGCCCGTCTTCCCGCCGGCGAATACTTGGAAATTCCGAGCGGCGAACACGAACTGATGATGGAGCGCAATGCAATCCGCGCCCAGTTCTGGGCGGCGTTTGACGGCTTCATGAAAAAGATTCGCGCCCCGGTGTGAACCGGAGCGCGATGTCTTTCACATTTGGCTGATCGTTACTGTGCCACCTGGCCAGCCGACTGGGCCGGCGCGGGCGACGCGGCAAGCTGGGCCGGAGCATCCGAAGCAGTCGTCGCGGGCGAAGCGCCCACCGACTGGGTATTGGCAGCCGCCACGTCATTGGGCGACGGCGTCGGCGTAACCGGTTCGGGGATCGCGGCCGCCTGCTGCACCGCAGCCGCTTCCACCGGCGCCGACGAAGCGGTGCTGGTGCTGCGGATCTGCTTGGCTGAAGCCGACTTCACCGGCGCGATGGGCGCAGGCTTGGTGTCGGTCGCAGCCGGAATCGGAGCCGAAGTGTCAGCCGCCGGGGTCATGGCAGCCTCAGGCTGGGCATCAGGCGCGGGCGGCACGACCGGCGCCGGCATCGCGGCATTGGCCGTCACCATCGGCTTGTTGGACGCGCCCGACGTGTAGGCGAACAGGCCCACGCCGGCAGCGCCGATCATCAACGCCACCGCCAGCGCGCCAACGATCTTGGGCGTGTTGTTGGGTTCACTATCTTCGGGATTGGTTGTGTGGAAATTGCCCAGACCACCGCCATTGCCCTGCGGGCTGTTGTGCAGGGCGATCGGGTCATCGGAAGGCGAGTTAAAGTCGCGCGGAGACATGCTGTCCTCCAAAGGAATTGATTGGCTTCGGATAGACAACGTGATTTTGGCGCGCGGGTTTCGCAGCCATGGAACAAAGGCAAATTGCGGCAACACTGTGCGAAAGCGCCTGAATTGCGCGGCAAAACTGGCGTGAAATTCGATGTTTCCGCTGCTTTGTGGCAGCTTCGTGGAAACGCGTCAGCCCTTGCCGGACAGCAGCGCCACGGCTCGGCTGTGCACACGCTTGTCGCCGCAAGCCAGGGTGCGCGATCCTTCGCGCCAGGGCTCGCCATCCCAGCCGGTGATGATGCCGCCGGCGCCCTCGACCAGCGGGATCATCGCCGCCACGTCCCAGCGATGCAGCGGCCCCTCGATCACCACATCCACAAATCCCATCGCCAGCATGGCGAAGATGTAGCAGTCGCCGTGAAGGCGGGTCAGGCGCGCATGGGCTTTCACCCGCGCGAAGGCCGCCTGCTCGTCCGGCGACATATAGGCGGACGGATCGGTGGTGCAGAGAATGGCGTCTTTCAGCGCTTCGCATTCGCGCACATGCAGGGGCGTGCGTTTTTCGCCTTCCAGCAGCACCGAACGGCCGTTCACGCCCAGGAAACGTTCGCCCAGCACCGGCTGGTCCAGGATGCCCAGCACAGGGGTGCCGTCATGCTCCAGCGCGATCAGCGAGCCCCATTCATGCCGCCCCGTGATGAAGGCGCGTGTGCCGTCCACCGGGTCCAGCACCCAGCGCCACTTGTTGGCGGAAAGTCCGGCGGGCTTTTCGCCATACTCCTCGCCCAGGATGGCATCCTGCGGGCGGTCGCGTTCGATGATGGCGCGGATGGCGCGCTCGGCGCCGCGGTCGGCTTCGGTGACCGGATCGAAGGCATGGACACCAGCCTTGTGCGTCACATCGATCCGCTGGCGGAAAAAGGGACGGATGACGGCGCCCGATGCATCCGCCAGGCGGTGCGCAAAGGCGATCATCTTGTCTTCTACCTGCATGCCGATCCCCTCAGTCGATCGTAAGCTATTGCGGCTTCCAGTAGGTCATCAAAAGGCCCCCGGCAACAATCAAGGCGCCGCCGCACAGGATGGGCAGGGTCGGCAGGGTGCCAAAGGCGAAATACGTGATTGCTTGCCAGACCACAAACAGGATGGCGACGTAAAGGCCCACCACGCGGCCAAACTCCAGCGGCGCCTGATTGAGGATGGTGCCATAGGCCAGGAGCACCGCGGTGCCCGCCACAAGCAGGAACAGCCGCTCCGCCCCCGCCTGGCCGGACAGCGCCTTGCGCAGCAGGGCGTCGCCCCCTGCCTCCAGGAGCGCCGCCGCCAACAGGAAAAGAGGAATGGGGGTGACCGCAAGCAGCTTCGTCATGCCGGTTTTGCCGGAATGCGCCCGAGCTTGCGCAGAAGCACCGGCATGGTCAGGCCCTGGAACACGACGGAAAACACCACCACGGCAAAAGCCGTTATCTTGATTTCGTTGGCATAGGCCAGCGACGCGGGCAGCGACAGCGCCAAGGCCAGCGCCAGTGCGCCGCGCAGGCCGCCCCACCACAGAATGTGCTGGTCCGGCATCGTTATGGCCCAGCGTGACCGCGCGAATAACAGGCTCAGCGGATAAACGGTGAGCAAGCGCCCCAACAGCACCAGCGCGACAGCGATCAGCAGCACCTTCACGCCGATTCCGGCGAAGGAAATGTTTCCAACGGTCAGGCCTATCAGCAGGAAGATGAGCGAATTGGCGGTGAAGGCCGCGATTTCCCAGAGCTCCAGCACGAAGCCGCGTTCGCGGCTGGAAAAGACATCGGTCGGGGGCTCACCGATCACAGCCAGATTGCCCATCAGCAAACCTGCCGCCACCGTCGCCAGAACACCGGAAAAATGGAAATGCTCGGCCAGCAGGAAGGAACCGTAAGCGGCCACGCTTGTCAGTGCCGCCCCGACCAGATGGTCGGGCGAGCGGCCCGCGACCAGGATGGCGGCGCCCCCGACAATCAGGCCTATACCCAATCCGCCGCCGGCGATGGTCGCCACAGACAGCAGCGCGGCCAAAACATCCGGTTGCTCGCCACCAGGCGCCAGCGCCCAAGCCAGGGCCAGGGCGAAAAGCACGGCGGCAACGCCATCATTGAAAAGGCTTTCGCTCTCCACCAGCAGCCGCAGGCGGCCGGTAAGGCCCAGGTCCTTGAACATCGCGATGACCGCCACCGGATCGGTCGCCGCGATCAGCAAGCCGAACACCACCGCCGAAGCCATCGGCCAACCCAGCAGATAGGCCATGCCCCCCGCGACGACCGCGGCCGAAACAACCACGCCCAGCGTGCTCAGCACCAGCACCGGCACCAGGTCCTGCCGAAGCTGGTTCCAGTGGATGCTCAGGGCCGCCTCGAACAGAAGCGGCGGCAGGAAGATCAGGTAGATAAAATCATGCGTCAGAATCAGGCCGGTCTGGACATGCGCCAGCGCCAGACCCACGCCTGCCACGACAAGACCGACGGTATAGGGAAGCCGCAGGCGCCGGGCCGCGATGGCCACGACGATCGCCACGAGGAGAAGTCCAACGGCGTCCGCCAGAATCACGTCCATGTCGCCCGGAAATATAGGCGAGGTGGAACTGCTTGGCTTCTAAAAAGGCTCCGTCACGGCGCCGAAAGGATCAGGCATCCATCGACTGCTTCGCCCGCTTGCGCAGGTGAGGCAGCAAAGCACGCTTGCGCAGGCGGATGTTCTGGGGGGTCACTTCGACCAGCTCGTCATCCTCGATATACGCCATCGCCTGTTCCAGGGTCATCGGGACAATCGGGGTCAGCTTGACCGCCTCGTCCTTGGAAGTGGTGCGGATGTTTGTCAGCTGCTTGGACTTGAGCGGATTGACGTCCAGGTCATTGTCCTTGGCATTCTGGCCGATGATCATGCCTTCATAGACCTTGGCGCCGGTGGTGATGAACAGCTTGCCGCGTTCTTCGATGTACCAAAGGCCGTAGGTCACCGCTTCGCCCTGCTCGGTCGAGATCAGCACGCCATTGGTGCGGCCGCCGACGCTGCCCTTGTGCGGGGCATAGTCCAGGAACATGCGGTTCATCACGCCAGTGCCGCGCGTGTCGGTGAGGAATTCGCCGTGATAGCCGATCAGGCCGCGCGCGGGCGCGTGGAACACGATGCGGGTCTTGCCGGCGCCGGTGGGGCGCATGTCAGTCATCTCGCCTTTGCGCATCGAGACCTTTTCGATGACGATGCCGGTATAGGCGTCGTCGACATCGACCGTGACCTCCTCGATCGGCTCCATCTTCTCGCCGTCGATGGTCTTGAACAGCACGCGCGGACGCGAGATCGAAAGCTCGAAGCCTTCGCGCCGCATGGATTCGATAAGCACGCCCAGCTGCAACTCGCCGCGGCCGGCAACCTCGAAATCGCCATCGCCGGTTTCGGCCACCTTGAGCGCGACATTGCCCTCGGCTTCGCGCAGCAGGCGTTCACGGATCACGCGGGACTGCACCTTGTCGCCTTCGCGGCCCGCATAGGGGCTGTCATTGACCGAGATGGTCATGGCCAGGGTCGGCGGATCGATCGGGTGCGAGGGGATCGGCTC
Organism: uncultured Alphaproteobacteria bacterium; assembly: GCA_903902075.1. GTDB lineage: Bacteria > Pseudomonadota > Alphaproteobacteria > Micropepsales > Micropepsaceae > Rhizomicrobium. The sequence goes on along the minus strand of CAIUTH010000230.1, from coordinate 2,024 downwards.
GTTGACGGTCAGGTCGCACAGCGTGTCGGCGACGGTGGCGTTCTCAAGCCCGGCAATGGCGACGATGTCGCCGGCCTCGGCACGCTCGACCGGCACGCGGGCCAGGCCGCGGAAGGCCAGCAGCTTGGTGACGCGGGTCTTCTCGATGGTCTCGCCGTCGCGGTTCAGCGCCTTGATGTTGCGGTTGGTGGTGATGACGCCCGATTCAATGCGGCCCGTCAGGATGCGGCCCAGGAAGTTGTCGGCCTCAAGCGTGGTGACCAGCATCTTGAAGGGATGTTCTTCGCCGGCCAGCGCCTGGGGCTTGGGCGGGGGCACATCGTCCACGATGAGCTGGAACAGGGGATCGAGGTTCTTGTGCTCGTCTTCCAGCTCCCTGACGGCCCAGCCATTGCGGCCCGAAGCGTAAAGATAGTGAAAATTCAGCTGGTCGTCGTTGGCTTCCAGGGCCAGGAACAGGTCGAAGATGGATTCTAGGGTTTCCTTGGGCTGGGCGTCATGGCGGTCGATCTTGTTGATGACCACGATGGGCTTGAGGCCCAGCTTCAGCGCCTTGGACAGGACGAACTTGGTCTGGGGCATGACGCTTTCGGCCGCGTCCACCAGAAGCACCACGCCGTCCACCATGGACAGGATGCGTTCGACTTCACCGCCGAAGTCGGCATGGCCGGGTGTATCGACCGTGTTGATGCGGGTGCCGTGCCATTCGACGCTGGTACACTTGGCCAGAATGGTGATGCCGCGCTCGCGCTCCTGGTCGTTGGAGTCCATGGCGCGCTCGTCCATGTGCTGGTTCTCGCGGACCGAACCGGACTGTTTCAACAGCTGATCGACCAGCGTAGTTTTGCCGTGGTCGACGTGCGCGATGATGGCGATATTGCGGATTTCCATGGGACCAGAATCAATAAGAGGGAGCCGGATTTGCCGGGTGTATAGACGCTGGCAGTGCTGCGGAGCAACATCACGGCGGGCGGTCCCTGCCCTGGCAGTGTCAAGATTAACCGCTTTTCCCAGCTTTTCCGGGCCTTTGCGGGGTGCCGGCGGGAATTTTTCGCCACACTATTGAGAGGGTTTTGCCCTATATACCGGGCCATAAAGGGCAAAATCCCAAGGCTTTGCTGCTCAGGCGGCGGACCTCAAGGACCTTCCAGCATCCGGGAACGGCCAGTCAATTCGCCGGCAAGGTGCGGCGAGTCGTGAAGTGTATACCGTAACCAATGGGGGGTTCCCCCGTCTGTCGTGTCAGGAATTCGTCAATGAACGTCCAGATCAATCCCCTCAACACCCCGCCCGTGCGGGATGACGACCGGGACGATGCCCCCGCCGGACGCGGCCGCATCGCTGTGATCGGCGGCGTCGGATTGGCGCTGGCGCTGGGCGGATTCTGGTACTTCACCCATTCGAGCGCGCCCCCGCCCCGCCGCATGATGGCGGCGCCAGTGCATGTCGCGCCCGTGCAAGTCGGCAACATGTCGGTGATCGAGCGCACCATCGGCACTGTGCTGGCCAATTCCACCGTTTCCGTGAATGCCCGCATCCAGGGCCAGATGGTCAAGGCCTTCTTCAAGGAAGGCCAGATGGTGAAAGCCGGCGACGTTCTTTTCCAGATCGATCCCCGTCCCTATCAGGCGATTTACGACAATGCGCTGGCCTCGCTGGCCTCCGCCAAGGCCAAGGCCGACCGTTATGCGCGGCTGAAGGCGCAGAACGCCATTGCCGGCCAGGCGTTCGACGACGCCGAAGCCACTTACCTGGAAGCCAAGGCGGCGGTGGAATCCGCCCGCCTCAATGTGGAATTCACCACCATTCGCGCGCCGGTGAACGGCAAGACCGGCCCCATGCTGGTCCAGCCGGGCAACATGGTGGCCGCCTCGACCGCCAGCACCAACGCCGTGCCGCTGGTGACCCTGAATGAAATCCAGCCAGTGAAGATCTCGATCGCCCTGCCGCAATCGGACTTGCCGCGCATCCAGGAAATGCAGCGCACCAAGGGCCTGACTGTGAACGTCGCCTTGCATGACGTC
>CAIUTH010000229.1 GCA_903902075.1 uncultured Alphaproteobacteria bacterium | reverse complement strand
TCAAGGCAGTCGGCTTTCTCGAACCGAATTGCATTGATCATCGGATGCCTCATTACGCTCAGGTCCGTCTCCCCTTCGCGCGCGAAGCGCCCGCGAGGGGGAGGTGCCCGTAGCACCGTCAGGTGCGAAGGGCGGAGGGGGTCATAGTTATGCGCGGACCTGCTGTTGGCCGCGCAACTGTGGCGGCAGGGTCAGAGCGTCGGCCAAGGCCGCGGCGGTAGTAAAGCCGTTGGAGCAGGTGCCGGCCTGGCAGATGTAAGCGGTGGGCTGGCCGCCCTCCATGCCGCGGCCATGGGCGGGATGCTGTTCCGGCAAGGCGGTGCCCGGCTCGATCTGCAACACCATGCCGTTGGGCACAGGCTTGCCCCAGAAGGCGCGGATCAGTTCCTGGGTCTTGGAATTGCCCTTGTGGCCGATCACCACGACCATCAGGCTGTTGACCAGATATTCGAAGCCCACGAAGTAGCCGCCCGATCCCTGGATCATGCGATTGGCTTCATTGCCGAAGGTCACGGCCAGCAGCGAGCAGCGGCTCATGTAATCGGTGCTGCCGGTGAGCAGCGCCAACCGGGTCAGCACGATCAGCATGGTGCCGTTGACGCTTGGAGCGGGATTGTCGAACAGCATGCGCGGACGCACGAACAGCTGTTCGGCATCATCCGCATAGAAGCAGTAGCCGTTGATCTGGGTGTTCCAGAAATGATCGTCCAGCACCTTGGTCCAGGCCTTGGCCTGGTCGATAAAGCGCTGGTCATTCGTGACTTCCCACAGCTGCAGGGCGGCGCGGGCCATGTTGGCATAATCGTCGGCGATGCCGGTGCTGCCCTTGAGATGGGAGAGGCGGTCGCCGTCGCCCAGCAGCTTGATGAGCCCGTCGAACGCCTCAGTCGCCGCTTCAATCCATTCGGGCTTTTCGAACACCATGCCGGCGCGGGCAATGGCCGCGATGGCCAGGCCGTTCCAGTCGGCCAGCACGCGGTCGTCGCGGGTGGGCGCGGTGCGCTTGGCGCGGGCGGCCAGCAGCATATCGCGCTGCTTGGCTAGCAGGGCCTCGTCAGCTTCGTTGGCCGGCATGGGATTGCCCAGGCGGCGCGGCAGGTTGCGGCCCATGACATTGCCGTCGCGGGTGATGCCATAGACCTGCTTGAAGCGGGCCGAGAACGTGCCCACCAGTGCGGCGTCGATCTCTGCTTCGCTCCAGGTGTAGAACTTGCCGTCTTCGGCATGCGAACCCGAGGAGATGGAGGCTGCGAAGACATCGCCGACCTTCATCTCGCGCAGTAGGAAGGTGATGGTCTCGGTCACGCGCTGGCGGCACAGCTCGTTGCGGTTGAACTGCCAGACCGAACCACACAGGTCGATCATCTGCGCCTGGTCGTACAGCATCTTCTCGAAGGACGGCTCCAGCCAGCGTTCGTCCAGGCTGTGGCGGAAGAAGCCGCCGCCGATATGGTCATAGGCGCCGCCGAACAGGATGCCGTCCAGGGTGGTGAAGATGACTTGGCTGAACTGGGGCGTGCCGGTGCGCAGGAAGCCTCGCCACATCACTTCGATCAGCAGCGGGTTGAGGAACTTGGTCATCCCCATCATGCCGCCGAAGAAGAAGTCATAGCGCTGGGCGATGCGCAGCGCCGTCAGGTCCAGGTTCATGGCTTCCTGGCCGGTGGTCATGTCGCGGTTGTAGAGATGCTCCACTGCGGCTTTCACCTTGCCGGCGGTGTCGTCGGCGCGGGCGCGGTCATTCTTCCAAAGTTCGACGCAGTCGGCGATCACATGCCCGAAGCTGGGATTTTCGGGCTGGTCCGTCGGCGGCTGATAGCCGGTCACCCACCAGGGCAGGCCTTCGGGGGTCAGGAAGATGTTCAGCGGCCAGCCGCCCGGATGCTGCATGATCCCCGCAGCGCCCTGGTAGAGCATGTCCAGGTCGGGACGCTCCTCGCGGTCGGCCAAGATGGGGATGAAGTTGTCGTTGATCTGGGCGGCGATCTCCGGGTTGGAGAAGCCTTCGCGGTTGAGCACATGGCACCAATGGCAGCCCGCATAGCCCATGGAGAGCAGGATGGGCTTGTTGGCCTTCTTGGCCTCGGCCAGGGCTGCGGGCCCCCAGGTACGCCACTTCACCGGGCCGTCCTTGTGGGAGAGAAGAAAGGGGCTGGTGGCGTTGTTCAGGCTCATCGTTCCATTCCAAAGATTATGTGGGCCAAGGTGCGCGGAAGGATGCTTCCCGCCGGCCCGCTTCTGTGATGTTTTTGGGGCGGGGTTACTTACATCGAAATGGTGCCCCCGCAAAACCCCTGGAAAGGGCGCCAGGCGATAACCGGACCGCCCTCAAAAAAGGTACTGCCATGAAGGTCACAGTTGAGATGGATATGACCCCGCAGGAGGCCCGCGCCTTCATGGGGTTGCCCGATGTCGAACCCATGCAAAAGAAGATGCTGGACGACATGCAGGCGCGGATGAAACAGGCCTTCGACGCCAATGACCCCGAGGGCATGATGCGGGTCTGGATGCCGCTGGGGGGGGCTGAGGCCTTCCAGAAATTCCAGAAGCTGATGTGGGACTCGGCCGCCGGCATGGTCAAAAAGGACGGCAAATAGCCTCTGCGATGAATTCCACGATCTTTGCCCTGGCCAGCGCGCCGGGCCGCGCCGGGGTGGCGGTGGTGCGGCTGTCCGGCCCGGACGCCGGTTCGATGGCCGGTGCGCTGGGCGGGCCCCTGCCCCCGCCGCGCCAGGCGGTGCTGCGCCGGCTGACACGTGAGGGCGCCGAGATCGACCATGCCCTGCTGCTGTGGTTCGCGGCCCCCCACAGCTTCACCGGCGAGGATGTCGCCGAATTCCATGTTCATGGCGGGCGAGCGGTACGCGAAGCCTTGTTTTCCGCGCTTTTGGCGCTGGGCGCGCGCCCGGCCGAGCCCGGGGAATTCAGCCGCCGTGCGGTGGAGAACGGCAAGCTGGACCTGACCCAGGCCGAGGCCATCGCCGACCTGGTGGATGCCGAGACCCCGGCCCAGTTGCGCCAGGCGCTGCGCCAGCATGATGGTGTGCTGGCCGATCTGTATGAGGGCTGGCGGGCCGCCCTGATCGTGGCGCTGGGCCGGGCCGAGGCTGCGATCGATTTTTCCGATGATGGGGTGGGTGATGCGGAATTTTCCGCCGCCCGCGGCGCCGCGCAGAAAATATCTGAGGAAATACAAGAACATATGGACGACGCGGGCCGGGGCGAGAGCCTGCGTGAGGGTCTGCGCCTGACCATCCTGGGCCCGCCCAATGCTGGCAAGTCCTCATTGATCAACGCTCTGGCCCGCCGCGACGTGGCGATTGTCTCGGACACGCCCGGCACCACCCGCGATGTGGTGGAGGCCCGGCTCAATCTGGGCGGCTATTTGCTGCAGGTCGCCGATACGGCGGGGGTGCGCCAGACGCGCGATGCGATCGAGGCCGAAGGCGTGCGCCGCGCCCTGTCGCATGCGGCTGGCGGCATGACCCTGCTCTTGCTGGACGGCAGCCTTGCCGATCCGCGCGCAGGCCTGCCTGCTGATCTGCCGCAGCCCGACCTGGTGGTATGGAACAAGTCCGATCTGGGCGGCGCGCGGGAGGGTATTTCCATCTCGCTGAAGACTGGCGAGGGGCTTTTTATGCTGCAGCAACTGCTGCAGCAAAAGGTGCAGCAAAGGCTGGAAAACCGCGGCGATGCGCCCCTGCTGACCCGGCCGCGTCATCGTCACGCGTTGAACCAGGCGCTCGCACATTTGCTGCACGGACAGAATGCAACCGCCGATCAACCCGAACTGCTGGCGGAAGATCTGCGCCTGGCGATGCGTGCCATCGGGCGCATCACCGGACGCGTGGATGTGGAAGAGCTGCTGGATTTCGTGTTTCGTGATTTCTGCATCGGGAAGTGAGCCGTGATGAGAGCGCTTGGTTTTGCAGGACTGGTTTTGTTGGCTGCGACGGCGGCCAGCGCCGACCCGCGCGACGAAGCACTGTCGGCAATGCTGCGGTGTTCGGGCACCAGCGACAAGGCGCAGCGGCTGGCCTGTTACGATACCGCCGTGGTGCGCTTGCCCGGGGCACTGAATGCGCCCGCGCCGCAAGCCCCTGCCCCGCAAACGGCCAGCGCTGCGCCCACTGTTGCCGCGTCTGCGCCCGTGCGGCGGGTGCGCAAGGGGTTCCTCTCCGGCATCTTCGGTGGCACGGCCACCCGCGCGCCGCAGACGACGGTGGCGCAGTTCGGGATCGAGAGTATCGCCGATGGTGGCCGCCAGTCCGAACCGGGGCCCATCGATGGCGACGCCTTTGATAAAATCAACGCTCGCCTTGTCAGCTATGACGTGGAGGGCGGGTTCATGACCGTGAACCTGGATAACGGCCAGGCCTGGCGGCAGACCTCGGGCGAGCCAGTTGGCACCCTGCGGGACGCCGCGTCCCGCTACACGGTGACCATCTCGCGCGGTAGCGCCAGCAGCTATGTCATGAAGCTCAGCCATTTCGGCCGCCAGCTTTCGGTGCGACGTCTCAAGTAGCTTTTTGAATGGCCTACCGCTTCGCTGCTTGAGGGCGGCCCTTGTGGATGGATTTGGCGGCGCGTATTGAGCCGCCAATGAAGTACGACGTCATCGTCATCGGCGGAGGACATGCCGGCTGCGAAGCGGCCGCGGCATCGGCGCGCTTTGGCGCCCGCACCTTGCTGCTGACCCACACGCTCGAGACCTTGGGCGAGATGTCCTGCAATCCCGCCATCGGCGGTGTCGGCAAGGGCCATCTGGTGCGCGAGATCGATGCGCTGGATGGTTTGATGGGACGCGTCGCGGACGCGGCGGGAATCCAGTTTCGCCTGCTTAACCGGCGCAAGGGTCCGGCGGTGCGCGGTCCGCGCGCGCAAGCCGATCGCAGGCTTTACCGGACAGCCATGCAGGCCATGCTGCGAAACATCGCCAATCTGGAAATTCGTGCGGCGAGCGCCGAAGACCTGATTTTAAAGGACGGAAACGTCGCTGGAGTTTTGACGGCGGATGGCGAGGAGATCGCCTGCAGCAAGGTGGTGCTGACCACCGGCACGTTTCTGAATGGTTTAATCCATATCGGCGAAACGAAAATTCCTGCGGGCCGGATGAAGATCGCCGATGGTGTCGAAGCGCCGTCGATTGGTTTGTCGAAGACGCTTTATGGGTTCGGTTTGCAGATGGGCCGGCTCAAGACCGGCACGCCGCCGCGCCTGGATGGCCGCACAATCGACTGGGCGAGTTTGGAGATGCAACAGGGCGATGATCCGCCTTTGCCCTTCTCGTTCCTGACAGCCGCTATCACCACGCCCCAGATCGCTTGCGGCATTACTCGCACCACCCTGGCCACCCACGAAGTCATCCGCGCCAATCTGCACCGCTCGCCGATGTATTCGGGGCAGATCGCCTCGACGGGGCCGCGCTATTGCCCGTCCATCGAGGACAAGGTCAACCGTTTCGCCGATCGCGAGTCGCACCAGATTTTCCTTGAGCCAGAAGGGCTTAGCGACAATTTGGTCTATCCCAACGGCATTTCCACCTCTCTGCCGCAGGATGTTCAGCTGGCCTTGCTGGCCACCATTCCGGGGCTGGAAAAGGCCGTGGTGCAGCGGCCCGGCTATGCCATCGAATATGACTATGTCGATCCGCGGGAGTTGGCCCCCTCGCTGGAGGTCAAATCCGTGCCGGGCCTTTACCTGGCGGGCCAGATCAATGGCACCACCGGGTATGAGGAAGCTGCCGCGCAGGGGCTGATGGCCGGCTGGAACGCCGCCCGGGCCGCCGACGGAGCGGGAGCCGTAATATTGGACCGGGCCCAGGCCTATATCGGCGTGATGCTGGATGATCTGGTCACCAAGGGCGTGTCCGAGCCCTATCGCATGTTCACCAGCCGGGCTGAGTATCGCCTGACCCTGCGTTCCGATAATGCCGATCAGCGCCTGACCAAACTGGGCCAAGACGGCGGGATTGTGGGTTCGCAGCGGGCCGATGCCTTTGCCGCCAAGCTGGCCCGGCTCGATGTTTCACGTGAAACAATGCGTTCCTTGAACCTCACTCCCAATGAAGCCGCCAGGCATGGGCTGGCCGTGCGGCTGGATGGGGTGCGCCGGACCGCCCTGGACCTGCTGAGCCTCACGGATTTCCCCACTTTGACCCAGATATGGCCGGAACTGGGGTCCATGGAACCCCAGATCGTCGAGCAATTGGAAATAGACGCCCAATATGCCGGTTATCTGGATCGCCAGGATGCCGACATCGTCGCCTTCCGGAAGGATGAGGGCCGTGCCCTGCCCGCCAGCCTGGATTATGGCGCTGTGGTGGGCCTGTCCAATGAAGTGCGGCAGAAGCTGGAAACCATCCGGCCCGCGACCCTGGGCCAGGCTTCCCGTATCGAAGGCATCACAGCCGCAGCGCTTACCTTGGTTCTGGCCCATGTGAAGAGCCTGAAAGGCCGAAATGCCGTTCGGGCCTGAAGAGTTCGCCTCCCAGACAGGTGTTTCACGTGAAACATTGGCCCGGCTGAAGGCCTATGCCGACATGCTGCTGGACTGGAACGAGCGCCATAACCTGGTAGCCCGCAGTACCCTGCCCGACCTGTGGCAGCGCCATTTCTGGGATAGCGCCCAGCTGGCGCCCCTCGTCCCCGATACCGCAAAGACCTTGGCCGATCTGGGCTCCGGCGCCGGATTTCCGGGGCTGGTTCTGGCCGCCATGCGGCCGGAGCTTGCCGTGACCCTTCACGAAGCCACCACCAAGAAATGTGCCTTCCTGCAGGCCGCCGCGGACCGCATGGGCTTGCGGGTCGCAATAGAAAACGCCCGGATGGAGGACCTGCCGCCGCGGCCCTTCGATGTGGTGACGGCCCGGGCCTGCGCCCCCCTGCCCCAGCTTCTGGAATATGCCCACAGGTTCATGAGTCCGAACAGTGTTTGCCTATTCCTTAAAGGACAAAATGTGGGGTCCGAATTGACGGAAGCCGCTAAATATTGGAACATCGAGGTCTCTCAGGTCCCAAGCCAGACCGATCCTTCGGGTGCTATAGTGACCGTGAGAGAGCTGGGTCCCCGTCATGTCACTTCCCAAAAAACCGCGCGTCCTGGTCGTCGCCAACCAAAAAGGCGGGGTCGGTAAGACCACTACCGCCATCAACCTGGGCACCGCGCTGGCCGCCGTGGGCGAGCCGACCCTGGTGATCGACATCGACCCCCAGGGCAACGCCTCCACTGGGCTGGGCCTGCACCGCCAGGACCGCAAGTTGACCACCTATGAGGTGCTGACCGGTCAGGCCAGGCTGGCCGAGGCGATCGTGCCCACCCGTATCCCCGGCCTGTCCCTGGTGCCGGCGACGGTGGATCTGTCCGGCGCCGAGCTGGAGCTGGCCGACATGAACCGGCGCAACTTCATCCTGAAGGACGCGCTGGAAGAATACTCCGTACACGGAGAAAACGCCTTCTCCTACATCCTGATTGATTGTCCCCCGTCCCTCACCCTGCTCACGCTCAATGCTATGGCGGCGGCGGATGCGGTGATGGTGCCGCTGCAATGCGAGTTCTTTGCGCTGGAAGGTCTTTCGCAATTGATGAAGACCATCGAACTGGTACGCGAGAAATTGAATCCCACGCTCGAGATCCAGGGCATCGTCCTGACCATGTTCGACAAGCGCAACAAGCTGAGCGACCAGGTTGCCGATGACGTGCGCGCCACCTTGGGCGAGAAAGTCTACACCACCGTGATCCCAAGAAACGTACGTATTTCCGAAGCGCCCAGCCATGGCGTGCCGGCGCTGGTCTATGACCTGCGGTGTCCGGGCAGCCAGGCTTACATCAAGCTGGCGGGCGAACTGATCCAGCGCGAACGGGTCAGGGCCGCGGCATGAATCCTCCCGCACAAGATCGTCCCCGCGGACTTGGGCGCGGGCTCTCGGCGCTTATCGGCGATGAAGTCGCCGCGGTGAAGGGCGAGCCCGTCGCCAAGAAAGATACCCGCACCTTGCCGGTCGCCTTCCTGCAGCCGGGCAAGTATCAGCCGCGCAAGACCTTCGACGACCAGCCGCTGGCGGACCTGGCGGCCTCGATCAAGGAGCAGGGTGTTCTGTCGCCTATCCTGGTGCGGCCCATTGGCCCCGACCGCTATGAGATCGTGGCGGGCGAGCGCCGCTGGCGCGCCGCCCAGATGGCCAAGCTGCATGACGTGCCGGTGGTGGTGCGCGAGCTGCCCGACGACCAGGCGCTGGAAATCGCCATCATCGAAAACGTCCAGCGCGCCGACCTCAATGCGCTGGAGGAGGGGGCCGCCTATCAGGAGCTCGTCGCCAAGTTCGGCCGCACCCAGGAAGAGGTCGCCCAGCAGGTGGGCAAGAGCCGCTCCCATGTCGCCAATACCATCCGTCTTTTGCAATTGCCCGAGCAGGTGAAGGCCTGGGTGCGGGAAGGCAAGCTGACGGCTGGCCATGCCCGAACACTGTTAGGCGTCGCGGATCCGGAAGCCCGGGCACGCGAATTGATCGCCGGCGAGATGACCGTGCGCCAGGCCGAACAGCGTTCGGAAAAGAAGAAAAAGCCCGGTGGAAAACCTGCGCCCGACCCGAACATCAAAGACTTAGAAACCAGCATTTCCAACCGCTTGGGGCTGAAGGTTCATATCGTCCACAAAGGGGATAAAGGTGGGGAAATGCGAATTTCCTACAAATCCCTGGAGCAGCTGGATGAGCTGACACGCCGGTTGAGCAAGTCCTGACAAACGCCTCAAGCGCTTGATCCGACTCGCTATTTAGTCCGTCGCAGGGCTTCTGCCACATCGATGCGGCCGTCATACAGTGCCCGGCCCACCACTACGCCTTCGATGTTCGGCTCATTGGCCGCCAGCAGCGCGTCGATATCGGCGATGGACCCGACCCCACCCGAGGCGATGACCGGAATGGACAGAGCGCGGGCCAGGGCGGCAGTGGCCGTGACATTGACCCCCTTGAGCAGCCCATCGCCGTCAATATCGGTGAACAGGATGGCGGCGACCCCGGCATCCTCGAAGCGCTTGCCCAAATCGACGGGGGTCAGTTCGCTGACGGTGGCCCAGCCCTGGGTGGCGATCTTGCCCCCCTTGGCATCAGCCCCGACCACGATCTGGCCCGGGAAGGCGCGGGCGGCGTCTTTGACAAATTGCGGGTCGGTCAGGGCGGCGGTGCCCAGGATGACCCGGGTGATGCCGGCCGCCAGCCAGCCTTCCACCGTCGCCCTGTCGCGAATGCCGCCGCCCAGTTGGATGGGGCAGGGGGTGGCGGCACGGATGGACTTGATGGCCTCGACATTGGCGCTGTGGCCGGCAAAGGCGCCGTTCAGGTCCACGCAATGCAACCACTGGAAGCCCTGATCGGCGAAGACTTTGGCCTGTGCACCGGGATCGGTGTTGAACACCGTAGCGTCTTCCATCACACCCTTTTTCAGGCGGACGCAGACGCCGTCCTTCAGGTCGATGGCGGGGAAGATGATCATGGACGCCACTTCAGGAAATTCTCCAGCAACTTGATGCCGGTGGCTTGGCTCTTTTCCGGATGGAACTGGGTGCCGGCGATATTCTCGTTGCCCACCATGGCGGTCAGCGCCCCGCCATAATCGGCGGTGGCCAGCAGGTCGTCGGGCAGCACCGGCTTGAGCTGGAAGCTATGGACGAAATAGGCGTGGCTGCCGGAGGGGATGCCTTCCAGCAGGGCGTGATCCTGTTCGATCTTCAGCTCGTTCCAGCCCATGTGCGGAATCTTCAATTCGGGATCATCGGGCGTGATCTTCACGACCTCACCGGCGATCCAGCCTAGGCCGGCATGGCGGCCGAACTCGACACCAACGGTCGCCAGCAATTGCATGCCGACACAGATACCCAGAAAGGGCGCGCCCTCTTTCAGCACCTTGTCGCGCAGGGCAGGGACCATGCCCGGCACCGAGGACAGGCCTCTCATGCAATCAGCAAAGGCGCCGACACCTGGCAAGACAACCCGTTCGGCTTCCAGCACGACTTCGGGATCGGCGGTGGTAAGGATGTCGAACTTGCCGTTCGCGGCGCGCGCCAACGCTTTCGCCGCACTGGCCAGATTGCCGGAGCCATAATCGATCAGCGCGACCGTGGGCACGTCAGTTGTCGTCCATCTTCAGCGCCGCGATGAAGGCTTCCTGCGGAATTTCCACCTTGCCGAACTGGCGCATCTTCTTCTTGCCCTCTTTCTGCTTGTCGAGGAGCTTGCGCTTGCGGCTGATGTCGCCGCCATAGCATTTCGCAGTCACGTCCTTGCGCAGGGCGCTGAGCGTTTCGCGCGCGATCACCTTGCCACCGATGGCGGCCTGGATCGGGATCTTGAACATGTGGCGCGGGATCAGGTCCTTCAGCTTTTCGCACATCGCCCGGCCGCGGCCTTCGGCACGCTGGCGGTTGACGACCATGGACAGCGCATCCACCGGATCGTCATTGACCAGGATGGACATCTTCACCAAGTCGCCTTCTTCATATTTCTCGATGTGATAATCGAAGCTGGCATAGCCGCGCGACACGCTTTTAAGCCTGTCATAGAAGTCGAAAACCACTTCGTTCAGTGGCAGCATGTAGATTACCATGGCGCGGTTGCCCGCATAGGTGAGCTCGACCTGGCGGCCCCGGCGGTCCTCGCACAGCTTCAACACGCTGCCCAGATACTCGTCGGGCACCAGCACGGTCGCCTTGATCCAGGGTTCCTCGATGTGATCGATAAAGGTGACATCCGGCATGTCCGCCGGATTGTGCAGCTCCTTCATCGAGCCGTCATTCATGTAGATGTGATAGATCACCGATGGCGCGGTGGTGATCAGGTCGAGATTGAATTCGCGTTCCAGCCGCTCGCGCACGATTTCCAGGTGCAGCAGGCCCAGGAAGCCGCAGCGGAAACCAAAGCCCAACGCGGCGCTGGATTCCGTCTCATAGGTGAAGCTGGCGTCATTGAGATGCAGCTTGCCCAGCGCTTCGCGCAGATCTTCGAACAGCGCAGCATCCACCGGGAACAGACCGCAGAACACCACCTGCTGCGCCGACTTGAAGCCGGGCAGGGCCTGGGCGGTACCCTTGCGCTCGTCGGTAATGGTGTCGCCCACCTTGGTGTCGGCGACCTGCTTGATCTGGGCGGTGATGTAGCCGACCTCGCCGGGACCGAGCCGTTCGACGCCAACCTTCTTGGGCTTGAAGACGCCGATCTGTTCCACCTGATAGACGGCATCGGCCGCCATCATGCGGATCTTCTGGCCCTTCTTCAGCTCGCCATCGATGATGCGCACCAGCACCACCACGCCCAGATAGGCGTCGTAATAGGAATCGATCAGCAGCGCCTTCAACGGCGCGTTCAACTCACCCTTGGGCGGGGGCAGGCGCTTGACCACCGCTTCCAGCACCAGGTCGATCCCGATGCCCGTCTTGGCCGAAATCGCAATGGCTTCGGACGCGTCGATGCCGATCACATCCTCGATCTGGGCCTTCACGCGCTCGGGTTCGGCGGCCGGCAGGTCGATCTTGTTGAGCACCGGCACGATGTCCAAACCGGCATCGATCGCCTGATAGACATTGGCCAGGGTCTGGGCTTCCACGCCCTGGGAGGCGTCCACGACCAGCAGCGCGCCCTCGCAGGCGGCAAGGCATCGCGACACCTCATAGCCGAAGTCCACATGGCCCGGCGTGTCCATCAGGTTCAGGACATAGTCCTGGCCGTCCTGGGCCTTGTAATCCAGCCGCACGGTCTGGGCCTTGATGGTAATGCCCCGCTCCCGCTCGATATCCATCGAATCAAGGATCTGGTTGGTCATCTCGCGGCTGGAGACGGTGCCGGTGAACTGGATCAGCCGGTCGGCCAGGGTGGACTTGCCATGATCGATATGGGCGACGATGGAAAAGTTGCGAATTTTGGACAGGTCGGTCATTTGCGGGGGGTCTAGCAGATGCCCGCCCCCCATTCCAACGCCTTTTCCGGCTATAACCCGCCCATGCTGCATTACCTCTACCTCGACTATGGAGGCCTGCCGAAATACCGGCGGGAGCTGAAATACAGCCTGATTTCACTCCGTCAGGCGCTGGCGGGCGCCCCTGATGCCAAGATCGCGGTCTATACCGACGCGCCGGGGGTGTACGCCAACTGGCCGGTGGAGGTGGTGGACATCGCCGGACACGTCGCCGCCTGGTCGGGGGGGCGGCTTTACCATCACCGCATCAAGCCGGCCGTGGTGCTGGATGCGCTGGAGCGGTTTGCCGGGCCGGTCTGTTTTGTGGACAGCGACTCCATCGTCCAGCCTGGCTTCCATGCCGAAGTGTCGGCCAAGCTGGCGCCGGTGGAAAACTGGTCGGTGACCAAGACGGCGGTGGTGATGAACCGCTTCGAGCTGCGCAATCCCTTTCCGGCGCTGAAAGGCTTTCGCACCCGGCTGCCGCATCTGGGCAGCTATCGCTACGACATCGAAAACAGCTGGATGTTCAATTCCGGCCTGATCGGGGTCACGCCGGCGCATGCCCCGCTGCTGGAAGACACGCTGGCCTTTATCGACGCGCTGATCGGGCGGGCGCGGAAATTCCCCACCCTGGAGCAATTCGCCCTCAGCGAGGTGGTGCGGCTGAACCAGATCCCGGTGTCCGAGGTGCGCGACAGCTTTGTGCATTACTGGCAGGGACGGCGGCGCATCTATATGGCGCACCGGATCGAAAAGGCGCTGTCGCCGGATTGGGACGACCTGACGCCGCCGGCAGCATGGGACGAGATGAACTATTGGGCGGTGCGCGCCTACAATTACTGGTATGGCGTGCGGCACATGTTTGACGGATGGCGCAGCAGATGAAGCCGCAGAAGAACGAAGTCGGCGATTTGTGGCCGGGCCAGTCGGTGGCGCTGCTCAAGGCGCTGCATATCCTCACCCACAATGGCGGGCTGAATGCGGATTCACGCCGCAAGCTGAAACAGGTGCAGCACCTGGCCCAGCTGATCAAGCCGGCGATTGATGCCGCGCTGGCGGAGAAGGACCAGCCGGTGCTGGCCGATCTGGGCGCGGGCAAATCCTATCTGGGCTTCGTTTTGTACGACCTGTTTTTCGCCAAGGCGGGGCGCGGCCGGGTGATGGCTGTGGAAGCGCGGCACGACCTAATCGAAACGGCGAAGAAGATCGCTGCGGAAAGCGGCTTTGTCCGCATGGATTTTGTCGAAGGCAAAATCGCGGAAAGCGCGCTGGGCGCGGTGGATATCGTCACGGCGCTGCATGCCTGCGACATGGCGACGGACGAAGCGATTTTGTTTGCGCTGAAGCATGAAGCCAAGTTCGTGGCGCTGGTGCCCTGCTGCCAGGCGGAAGTGGCGCGGCAACTCGACGATGCCAAGGGCGCGGTGGACCAGTTGTGGCGGCACGGATTGCATCGCCGCGAATTCGGCGCCCATCTCACCAATGTGCTGCGCGGACTTTACCTGGAAGCGCATGGCTACAAGGTGCGGGTGACCGAGTTCACCGGCTTCGAACACACCCAGAAGAACGAAATGATCTTTGCCGAGCGCCACCAGCGTTCCAACCCGCGCGCGCGGGCCGAGTTCGAAAAGCTGGTGAAAGAGATTGGCGCGGCGCCGAAGCTGCTCAGCTTCGGAGCGTAGCGCCGAGTTTCACCGCGCCTGCCACAATCTTCTGGGCCAGCGTCTCTATTTCCGCTTCCGTCAGGGTGGCATCTTTGGGCTGGATGCGCACGGCGACGGCGACGGACTTCTTGCCCTCCGGCACGCCCTTGCCTTCATAGACGTCGAACACGGTGACGGTGTCGATCAGGGCTCGGTCGGCCAGCTTCACGGCCTTGACGATTTCGCCAGCGGCCAGCTTGGCATCCACCACAAAGGCGAAGTCGCGCTCGATGGCCTGGAAGGGCGAGGGCGCGAACAGTGGCTTGGCCTTGCCGCCCTTGGACTTGGGGTCGGGGATGGCATCCAGGAAGATTTCAAATCCGGCGGCTGGCCCTTTCAGGTCGAACGACGCCAGAACCTTGGGATGCAGCTCGCCGAACTGGGCGATGACCTTGGGGCCCATCGCAATCGTGCCGCTGCGGCCGGGGTGATACCAGCCGGGAGCGCCTTGGGTGATGGGCGCTGACATGGGTGCGCCGGTGATGGCTTCCAGCGCGGCCAGCAGGTCCGCTTTCACCTGAAACAGGCCTGCCGCGTCTTCGCTTTTCTGCCAATGGCGTTCGGCATGGCCGGTGCGGATGGCGGCGGCGGCGGCGGTCTTCTGCGCTTCCGGCATGCCGCTGTCGAAGGCGGCGCCGATTTCGAACAGCTGCAGTTTGGCAAAGCCGCGCGCGGCATTGCGCGACGCGGCCGCCAGCAAGGACGGCAGGATGGAGGGGCGCAGCGCGTCCAAATCGGAGGCGATGGGGTTGGTCAGCTGGCGCGCATCATCGCCGCCGCCGAACAGGGCGGCTTGATCGCGGGCGATGAAGGAGAAAGTGACGCACTCGTTGAAGCCGCGTGAGGCAATGGCGCGGCGGGCGGCGCGAGTGCGGCGCTGGGATTTCGACAATACCGGCGCGGCGACAGCATTGCCGCGCGGCAGCGGCACCGACGGCACATCGGTCAGGCCGTAAATGCGCACCACTTCTTCCACCAGGTCGGCGGGGCCATCCACGTCATGGCGCCACGACGGCGGCACGACCTGAAGCGTGCCGTGATCCTCGACCACGAAACCCAGGCCCTGAAGGATCGAAATGATCTTTTCGCGCGGCACGACAATGCCGCCAAAGCTTTGCACCAGTGCCGGATCGAAGGCGATCGGCTTGTGCGGCGGCGGCAATGCGCCGGCAATCACCACGTCCGATGCCTCGCCGCCGCACCATTCCAGAATCAATTGCGTGCAAAGCTCCAGGCCCGGAAGAACGAATTGGGGATCTACGCCGCGCTCGAAACGATAGCGCGCGTCGGAAATGATGGCCTGCTTGCGGCCGGTGCGCGCGATACGCGCCGGATCGAACCAGGCCGATTCCAGGAACACATTCCTGGTGTCTTCAAAGCTGCCCGTATCCAGCCCGCCCATGATGCCGGCGATAGCGCGGGCATAGCTGTCATCGGCGATGACGATGGTGTCGGTGTCCAGCACATAGGTCTTGTCGTCCAGCGCCAGCACCTGTTCGTGATCCCGCGCCATGCGGGCATGCAGGTTGCCGCTTAGCTTGTCGGCGTCGAACACATGCAACGGACGGCCGCGATCCTGGGCGATCAGGTTGGTGGCATCCACCAGCGCCGAGATGGACTTCATGCCCACCGACTTCAAACGGTCCTGCACCCATTGCGGCGCGGGGCCGTTCTTGACGCCGCGGATCAGCCGGCCGGCAAAGATGGGGCAGGCGTCCTTGTTCTCCGGCGTGAAGTCCAGGGTGATCGTCTTGGGCGACGGGAATTTTCCCGCCACCGGCTGGACCTTCTCGGTCTTGAGCTTGCCAAGCCCGCTAGCCGCCAGGTCGCGGGCGATGCCGAATACCGATGCTGCATCGCCGCGATTGGGGGTGATCGAAACATCGAACAGGGGATCGTCGGCCAGCAAACCGGCTTCGACCAGCGCCGCCACCACGGGTGCCCCAGCCTTGGCGCCGGACTTCAGTTCTATGATGCCGTCATGATCTTCGCCCAGCAGAAGTTCGCGGGCCGAGCACATCATGCCGCGCGATTCCACTTCGCGGATCTTGCCGATCTTCAACGCGTCGCCGGTGGCGGGGATCACGGTGCCCGGCCGTGCCAGCACCACCTTGATGCCCGCGCGCGCATTGGGCGCGCCGCAGACGATCTGCAGCATGTCCTTGCCGTCGCTGACGCTGCACAGGCGCAGCTTGTCGGCATTGGGATGCTTCTCGGCAGTGATCACTTCGCCGACGATGAAGTCCTTCAGGCCGGCGCCCGGATCTGTGATGCTTTCCACTTCCAGTCCGATGGAGGTCAGCCGCGCGCCGATTTGCTCGGGTGTCGCATCGGTGTCCAGATGCTCTTTGAGCCAGCTTAGGGTGAATTTCATCGGCTCAGCCCACCATCGAGCGTCGGGATATCCAGCGGCTGGAAGCCGTAATGCTTCAGCCAGCGCAGGTCCGATTCAAAGAAGCTGCGGATATCGGGCATGCCGTATTTCAGCATCGCCATGCGGTCCAGACCGAAGCCGAAGGCAAAGCCGGAATATTGGCTGGCATCGATGCCGCAATTCTCCAGCACCTTGCGATGGACCATGCCCGAGCCGCCCAGCTCCAGCCAGTCATTGCCGGTGCCGAACGTGATCTTGCCCGGCACGCTGCGGTCGCAGCGCATGTCCCATTCTAGAGACGGTTCGGTGAAGGGGAAGAATGACGGACGCGCCCGCAGCTCGATCTGGTCGATCTCGAAGAATGCCTTGCAGAACTGCTCCACCGTCCATTTCAGGTGGCCCAGGTGAATGCCCTTGTCCACGACCAGCGCTTCGACCTGGTGGAACATGGGCGAATGGGTGGCGTCGCTGTCCACGCGATAGGTGCGGCCCAGCGAGATGATGCGGATGGGTGGCTTGGTGTTCAGCATCGTGCGCACCTGCACCGGCGAGGTGTGGGTGCGCAGCACATGGCTCGTCCCGTCGGCCTGGGGGGCGACGTAAAACGTGTCCTGCATCTGGCGCGCAGGGTGGTCCGGCGGAATGTTCAGCCTGGTGAAGTTGTAGTCGTCGAACTCCACGTCCGGGCCTTCGGCGACGCCGAAGCCAAGTTCGGCAAAGATGGCGACGACTTCGTCCAGAACTTGCGAAATGGGATGGATGCTGCCGCTGTTCTCGGCGCGCGCGGGCAGGGTGACGTCCAGCGTCTCGCCTGCCAGCCGCGCGTCCAACGCCGCATCGGCGAGCTGGACCTTGCGGGCCGCGATAGCCTCGGTGATGGTGTCGCGCAACCCGTTGAACAGCGGGCCCTGGACCTTGCGCTCGTCGGGGGACAGCTTGCCCATGGTGGCCAGCAGCGCGCTAACCGAACCCTTTTTCCCAAGGGTGCCGACGCGCACGGCGTCCAGCGCGGCTTCATCGGTCGCGGCAGAAACCTGCGCCAGTATCTCGGACTGAAGGGCGGCGATATCGGTCATGCAAACTCCGGGTGAGAACGACCGGCGGACGCGAACGCCCGCCGAATCTCCGGTGAAGTCTGCTTAGGCCTTAGACGCCTGATCCACCAGAGCCTTGAACGCGGCGGGCTCGTGGATCGCCAGATCGGACAGAACCTTGCGGTCGATCTCGATGCCGGCGCCGGCGAGCCCGGCGATAAATCGGCTGTAGGTGACGCCATGCTCGCGCACGGCGGCGTTGATGCGCTGGATCCACAAGGCGCGGAAGTTACGCTTCTTTTCCTTGCGGCCGATATAGTTGTGCTGCAGCGACTTATCGACCGCGGCATTGGCCGTGGTGATGTTGTTCTTGCGGCGGCCGCGCATGCCCTTGGCTTGCTTCAGGACCTTGTTGCGACGGGCGCGTGACGGAACGGAACGGGGTGAACGGCTCATGGTTTAAATTCCCCCGCCATACGGCATCCAGCGCTTCACGCGCCGGGTTTCCGACGAGGACAGGGTGTCCATGCCGCGCAGGTCGCGCGTGCGCGCCGGCGAATTGTTGATCAACCGGTGGCGCTTGCCGACCTGATGGGTTTTGATCTTCCCGGTCTTGGTGATCTTGAAGCGCTTTTTAGCGCCCGACTTGGTCTTCATCTTGGACATTTTGCTTTTCCTTCTGGGACCGTGAGGTCCGGGTCGCGTTTGGAGCCGCCACGGCATGTCCGGCCGGGCCACTCGAAGAGCGCGCGTTTAAAAGGAATTGGACGCCAAAATCAAGCCGCAGAGCTGCTATTCGTCGTTTTTGCCGGCCCCGTCGGCCTTGCCGGTGACACCGAAGTCCTTGGACTGGGAGCCCCGGTCGGCAAGATTGAAGCCTTCCGCGCCCAGGCCGCGCTTCAAAAGCTCGCGAATGGCCGCCGCCCGGCTGGGCATGCGCTTGGAAAAGCGCCAGTTATCCAGCGCCTCAAGCTCCTCCCCAGTCAGCATGATCTCTGAAGGCGCTCACCGCGCGTCAAATCATTCATGGCAAACTGCCTTTCCCAACAGCCACTTAGCAGAAGAAATGAGTAACTTACTCACTCTGCTTGGCCCGCTAATAAAACGGACTTTGGGAACCTTTAGTTCCTATCTGCAAGCCTGTTCTTTGTACCAAACCAGCCAGAGTCTAACTTAAGCCATTGAAATAGCGTATTTTTTTTCTTGCGCGGGGATTTCCGCAGGGGTAAGGTTTCTGGGAAAGGAGGATCATCCATGGATGCCATCCTCGCCCAAAGCCAGCATACATCCCCAAACCCAGTGACTGCCCCCGACCTCCTTGCCGAGGCCAACCACCCCATCGCCAACAGCCTGACCCTTTTGGTCAGCATGGTGCGGATGCAGGCGGTTTCGGTGAAAAAGGGGGCCCAGCTGCTCAGCAACGCCGAAGTCCGTCAGCTCCTGGATGGGGTGGCGGCGCGCATCAACACCATCAGCCAGCTGCACCCCATCCTGTCGCGGTCCGGATCGGAAGGCGCGGTCAGCCTCAAACCGCATCTGTCCGAAGTCACCGATGCCCTGGTGGCGGCCTTGTCTTCGCCTGAACAACTGGTGCGGGTAACCCATACCGGCCGCGACTGCCTGGTGCTGATGCGCCAGGTTCAGCCCATTGTCCTTATCCTCTGCGAAGTCTTCATCAACGCGATGAAACATGCCCATCCCGCGGGCGTGCCGTTGGTGATGACCGTGGATTGCGCGCCGTCGCAGGATGGCCGTCTCGTGCTGTCCATCAGCGATGACGGCGTCGGATTGCCGGACGGGTTTGATATCGGTGCCCGCAGTGGCATGGGCTTCAAAGTGATGCGGAGCCTGGCGGCGGAGATCGGCGCCGGTCTGCAGATCGTCTCCACCCCGCTGGGCCTCACCTTCCGCCTGTCGCTTGCGGCGGGCACCATGGCCGGCACCAAGCTCACCTGACCCGCGTATCCGGCAGGCTTGTTGAAGGCCCGCCGCGCCATTAGCCTCCCCGTCCTGATTTGAAAGGATGGTGCCCATGTCTCTGATCGGTGAATTCAAGAAATTTGCCATGCGCGGCAATGTCGTGGACTTGGCGGTCGGTGTGATCATCGGCGCGTCCTTTACCGGCATCGTCAATTCCCTGGTCAATGATGTCATCATGCCGCCGATCGGCCTGGCCCTGGGCGGCGTGGACTTCGCCAACTTCTTCATCGTGCTCAAGGGCGATCACGCGCTGGA
Organism: uncultured Alphaproteobacteria bacterium; assembly: GCA_903902075.1. GTDB lineage: Bacteria > Pseudomonadota > Alphaproteobacteria > Micropepsales > Micropepsaceae > Rhizomicrobium. Next base: position 3,992 of record CAIUTH010000229.1, on the reverse strand, counting down.
CACATTGGCCGCCGCCAAGGCAGCCAAGGCCGTGACCCTGAATTATGGCCTGTTCATCAACGCCATCATCAATTTCCTGATTGTCGCCTTCGCCCTGTTCATGCTGCTGCGCCAGCTGAACAAGCTGGTGGCCCCCACTCCCGCCACCGACGCCGCGCCGCCGCCCTCCGAAGAAGTGCTGCTGCTGCGCGATATCCGCGACAGCCTGAAATCGCGTTGATGAAAAAGCTTCTGCTTGCTGCGCTGCTGCTGGCGACAACGCCGGCATTCGCTGATGAACCTGCGGCGGCGGTGGAGGCCTTCTATGCCGTCTATGGGCCGCTGCACGTCAAGGGCGGCGGTATCCCGGATGCCACCGCCAGGGTGCGATATGCGCCCGTGCTGTCGCCGCGCCTCAACAAGCAACTGGTGAGCGCCGCCGCCGCCCAGGCGCGGCTGACCGCCAAGGTGAAGAACGCCGTGCCGCCCATGCTGGAAGGCGATATCTTTTCGTCGCTGTTTGAAGGGGCCGGCGCCTGGAAAGTGGGCGCCTGCCAGGTGACGGCCAATACCGCACGCTGCCCGGTGGCGCTGAGCTATGTGCCGCCGTCCGTGCCGGGCCGCAAGGCCGAAAAGCCCGCCAACTGGAACGACACGGTGCTTCTGGTGGCCACGCCGCAGGGTTGGAAAGTGGACGATGTGATCTATGACGCCGGCTTTGCCTTCGGAAATACCGGCAGGCTCAGCTCAATGCTGGACATGGTGGTCGCGGCAAATCCTTGAAGAGATGCCGCTGCGTAACCATTTTCCGGTTGCTGCGAATTTTGGGGAGGGAAGGGAAATCGCTATGACCGATACCAGGACCGACATCAAATCAGACCGGCAATTGACCCCGGAACAGCACCGCGTACTGCGCGAGCGTGGCACCGAGCGCCCCGGTTCCAGCCCCCTGAACCATGAAAAGCGCCCCGGCGAGTTCGAATGCGCCGGCTGTGGCGCCGAACTGTTCGACGCCCATACCAAGTTCGAAAGCGGCACCGGCTGGCCCAGCTTCTGGGACACCAAGCCCGGCGCGGTGACCACCACCACCGACACCAGCCACGGCATGGTGCGCACCGAGTTCAACTGCGCCAAATGCGGCGGTCATCTGGGCCACGTATTCAATGACGGCCCCGGCCCGACCGGCCTCCGTTACTGCACAAATGGTTGTGCGTTGGACTTCAAGCCCGCCGCAAAGTAGGCGCTGTATGCAAAGAATAAGGCCGCGGCTTGTGAAAGCCGCGGCCTTTTCATTTCAGGTGATCTTTAGAAATTGTCGCGGGAGCGCCCCGCAGCCGTGGCCTCGGCGTCGCGCAGGCTGTCGCCTTCGGGACCATCCAAAGCGGTCTCGGCTTCCTTGCCCAGGTCAGGAATATTCGCCTTGTTCTTGGCGACAAAGGCGGTCTGGTCGGAATCGAACTTGCGGGTGGCGGCGTAATCGCCTTCGCCCACAATCTGCTTCTTCTTGGCAGGCGCCTTCTTCTTGGCCTTCCTGGCCGGCGCCTTTATGGCAGCCGCCTTCACGGCCTTTTTGGCTTTTGCCTTTTTGACGGGCTTTTTCGCCTTCGTCTTCTTTGCCACTTTCTTGGCGGGGGCTTTCTTCTTTTTGGTCGCCTTCACCGCTTTCTTCTTGCTCGCGGCTTTCTTCTTTTTCTTCGCAGCCATGTCATTCACTCCATGGTTTTCATGTGACGCAAAAACTCTACGCGCCTTCGGGCCAATGCGCGAGCGTCCGCTTCGTTCCGAAAATCATTTCTTTTGTGACAGGCGCCGGTCGCGCTGGCGCATGTTGCCCATGTCATGGCGCCCGCCTAGCATGGGCCGATGACGGGGCTTTATCTCGAAGACTTTCATGTGAGCCAGCGTTTCACCAGCGGAACCCATGCGCTGGATTCCGCCCAGATCAAGGCCTTTGCCGCGCGCTTTGATCCCCAGCCCTTTCACCTCAGCGAAACCGACGCGGACAAGAGTTTCTTCCAGGGTCTTGCCGCCAGCGGCTGGCACACCGCTTCCATCACCATGTCGCTGCTGGTCAAAAGCGGCATGCCCATTGCCGGCGGGCTGATCGGCGCGGGCGGCGAGATCACCTGGCCGCGTCCGACGCGGCCCGGCGATGTGCTGCAGGCGGAAAGCGAAGTGCTGGCGGTGACGCCGTCCCGCTCCAAACCGGAGCGCGGCATGATCACGGTCCGGACCGAGACAAAGAACCAGAAGGGCGAGGTTGTACAGATCCTGACCAGCAAGATGCTGGTGTGGAGAAGGCCCGCTTAGAGCGCGCGGGCGGCTCCACTTTCCGCGCTGTGGCGGATGCGGGAATCTTCCAGATCCAGCTCACGTTCGATGCGGCGGCGGGCGTCGTCGCTGATCTCGCTGCGGTAATACAGATCGGCGATGCTGGCACGCTCGGCGTCCAGGAACTGAAGCTGCAGCGCCGCGCTGGCATTGCTGATATCCCCGGTGCCCAGGTCCTGGCAGGCGGCGACGAAATAGGCGCGGCGATCCTCGTTGCGCCGCCGCAGCGCCGATACGGTTTCGGGCGCCGCCACCGCGCCTTCCAGTGAATCCAGCCGGGCCAGGGCGGCATCGATGCTGGCCAGCCGGGCGCTGATTTCCTTTTTCTTGTCGGTATCGGCTTCGCGCCGGCCATGTTCGGCGATGCCCAGCATCCGGATGACCCAGGGCAGGGTGAAGCCCTGGCCCACCAGGGTCACCAGGATCACCGAGAAAGTGATCAGCAGCAGCAGGCCGCGATGGGGAAAATCTCCCCCGTTTGCCATGAGGGGAATGGACAGCGCCGCCGCCAGCGACACCACGCCGCGAATGCCGGTGAAGGCGACGATGAAAATGCCCTGCCAGGGCGGTAACGGATCGTGCCGCGCCAAGGCGGGTATGAGGCGCGTGGCATAGGTCACCGCAAACACCCAGATGAAGCGCACCACGATGATGACAATGCACACCAGGGCGCAGGCCAGCGCCAGGCTTTTCCATTGCGACAGGTCCAGCGTGTCGGCGATGACGCGCGCCTGCAAGCCGGTGATCAGGAACACCAGCCCCTCGATCAGGTAGATCACCAGGTCCCAGACGAAGAAGCCTTGCAGGCGCGTGGCCGGCGAGATGAAGCGCGGGCCGTTCCAGCTGACGTAAAGACCGCTGACCACGGTGGCCAGCACGCCCGATCCGCCCAGGCTTTCGGGTATCCAGAAAGCGGCAAAGGGGGTCAGCAGCGCGAACACCATCTCCACCCGCGGCTCATTGGACCAGTGCCGAAGCACCAACGCGCCCCAGCCAATGAAAAGACCCCAGACAATCTCGCCCGCCACGATCAACAGGAATTCGCCCGTCGCTGCCGGCAATGAGAAGGTGCGCCCCATGGTCACCGCACCGACCGCGAAGCTGAACAGGATCAGGGCGGTGGCGTCGTTCACCAGCCCTTCGCCTTCCAGGATGGTAAGGACGCGCTTGGGCAGGGCGAAGCGGCGCGCGATGGCCATGGGCGCCACGGCATCGGGCGGTGACACCACCGCGCCCAGCACAAAGCCGACGGCCAGCGGCAAGCCCAGGATGTAGTAGGACACTCCCGCCACCGCCACGGCGGTGAAGATTACCGCGCCCACCGCCAGAAGCAGGATGGGCCGCAGGTTCTCCTTGAAGCCGCGCCAGCTCATTTGCACCCCGGCGCGATACAGCAGCGGCGGCAGAAGCAGGGTCAGCACCAGTTCCGGACGCAGCTCGATGCGCGGCATGCCGGGAAGGAAGCTGATTCCCAGTCCCAGCAGGACCAGGAAGATCGAAATGGGAATGTTCCAGCGCCGCGCCGCCAGGGCAGCAAAGCCGGTGATCCCGACAAGCGCAAAGGTGAGAAGAAGTTCGGGAAGCAGCATGGGATGGATTGTGCGGTGATGGGTGGTTGCAGGCAATCGCGCCATCCATTTGCGGACGCAAATGGATGGCGCACCCGACAGGATTCGAACCTG
>CAIUTH010000228.1 GCA_903902075.1 uncultured Alphaproteobacteria bacterium | reverse complement strand
GGGCTTGGCGTTCTTCTTGAACGCTTCCAGCAGCCAGTTGATGTCGCGAATCTCCGGCACGGCCGTCTCGCCATAGACGATGATGGTGTGGTCGGCGATCTCTTCCATCGTCTTGGGCGCGGGATTGCCCTTCAGATACGTCTTGGTGGCGTACATGTGATAATGGACGGTGAAGAGCTTGCGCTGGATCAGGTCGGCCTGGACCGGCGCGCGCATGCGGATGGCCAGATCCGCCTCGCGCTGGGCCAGGTCCAGTTCCTTGTCATCCATCACCAGATGCACTTCGACTTCCGGATATTGTGCCAGGAAGGCGCCAAGACGTGGCAGCAGCCAATAGGCGCCGATGCCATGGCTGGCGGTGATCTTCAGCGCCCCGCGCGGGCTTTCATGGACGTTCTTGAGCGCTTCTTCGGCGCTTGCCAGCCGTCCCAGCACGTCGGTGACGGCGGTGAACAGCAGTTCGCCTTCATCGGTCAACGTCAGGCCGCGGGCGTGACGCTGGAACAGCGGCGTGGAGATTTCCTCTTCCAGCGCGCTGATCTGGCGGCTGACCGCCGACTGCGACAGGCCCAGGCTCTGGCCGGCATGGGTGAAGCTTCCTGCCGACGCGACAGCGTGGAAGATGCGAAGCTTGTCCCAATCCATGGCCAGTCCCCTCCAAAAAGCGCCCTAGGCGAGCGCCAGGTCTCCGGTATGCGTGCCGGCCAGGAAGCGTTCGGCTTCCAGCGCCGCCATGCAGCCCATGCCCGCCGCCGTCACGGCCTGGCGGAACACCTTGTCCTTGACGTCGCCGGCGGCGAACACGCCCGCCACCGATGTGTGCGTGGAGTCCGGCGCGGTCTTGATATAGCCGCTCTCGTCCATGTCGAGCTGGCCGTGGAACAGGCTGGTGGCCGGTGAATGGCCGATGGCGATGAACAGGCCGTGCACCGCCTTCTCATGCACCGAGCCGGTGACGGTGTTGCGCAGCCTCACGCCCGTCACGCCCTTGGGCTCGGTGGTGCCCAGCACTTCGGCGATCTCGGTGTCGTAAAGGATGTCGATCTTCTTGTTGGCATTCAGCCGCGCCTGGTTGGTCTTGTCTGCGCGCAGGAAGTCGCGGCGATGCACCAGTGTGACCTTGTCGGCGAAGTTGGTGAGGAACAGCGCTTCCTCGACAGCGGTGTTGCCGCCGCCGACCACCGCGACCTCCTTGCCGCGATAGAAGAAGCCGTCGCAGGTGGCGCAGGCCGACACGCCAAAGCCCTGGAAGGCGCTTTCGCTGGGCAGGCCCAGCCAGTTGGCGGACGCGCCGGTGGCGATCACCAGTGTGTCGGTGGTGTAGATATCGCCGCTGTCACCCAGCAAGGTGAAGGGCCGGCGCGACAGGTCCACCTTGGCGATGGTGTCGGTGACGAAATTGGTGCCCAGGGCGCGCGCCTGTTCCTGCATCTGGTCCATCAGCCAGGGGCCCTGGATGGCCTCGGCGAAGCCCGGATAATTCTCCACCTCGGTGGTGATGGTCAGCTGGCCGCCCGGCTGGATGCCGGCGATCAAGGTCGGCTCCAGCATGGCGCGGGCCGCATAGATGGCGGCGGTGCACCCCGCCGGGCCGCTGCCCAGGATGATGACTTTGGAGTGCTTTGGCGTGTTGGCGTTCATGGCTTCGTCTTCGTTTGGCTTTGCGGCATGCGCGGGTCTGGCTATGTCATATCGTAATGGCAAGCCATGTCGTCAAGCGGCGCGGAAAGCCTAGCCGGTGCATAAGGTTATAGGGGCGGTCTGGCACGCAAACTTCTGGCCTTCGCGCCACGATTCGAGAAACATTATTGCGTGCGCCGCGAGCGCGCGTTATAGCACCGAGCCCCTTTCATCAGGAACCTGCGTGGACACCCGCAAACTGGACGCCATAGACCTGCGCATCCTGTCCGAGCTGCAGACCGACGGCCGCATCACAAATGTGGAATTGTCGCGCCGGGCCAAGATCACCGCGCCGCCCTGCCTGCGCCGCATCCGCGCGCTGGAGAAGGCCGGCTTCATCAAGGGCTATCACGCCGAGCTGGACGGCAAGGCGCTGGGCTTTGAAGTCACCGGCTTCGTCTTTGTCGGGCTGGCCAGCCAGAAGGACGGCGACCTCAAGCATTTCGAGGAAAGCGCGCGGCGCTGGCCCGAAGTGCGCGAGTGCCACATGCTGTCGGGCGAGGTGGATTTCATCCTCAAATGCGTGGCGCGCGACCTGTCGGCGTTCCAGAGCTTCATCACCAATACCGTCACCGCCGAAAAGAATGTCGCCAGCGTGAAGAGCTCGCTGGTGATCCATGCCTCCAAGCAGGAGCCGGGCTATCCCCTGGTGGTGCCCGCTTAAAAGGCAGGTTTTTGGGCCCAAAAGCCCTTCTGCGGCGCGGCGGAAATGCGCTAGGCTGACATCAACAAAACCGGGAGTGGGGAAGATGAAGCATACAAGTCTCTTGCTGGCGGGCGTGGCGCTGATGGCGTCGTCCGCGATCGTAATGGCCGCTCCGACGGCCAGGATGAAGGCGGCTGTGGCGGATGCGGGGCGTCCCGCCGCCGACACGGCGCGCGATGAAAACCGCAAGCCGGCCGACATGCTGGTCTTTGCCGGCATCGGGCCGGGCAAGGTGGTGGTGGATATGCTGCCGGGCGGCGGCTACTTCACCCGCATCTTCGCCAAGGCGGTGGAGCCGGGCGGCCGGGTCTATGCCTATTTCGGCAGCCAGTATGACGCCCGACTGAAGGGCCAGGGCAAGGACCCGGACAACCAGTTCGCCGACCTGAAGCACACCTATCCGAACCTGGGCGTGATCCATGGCCCGCTGCCGCAATTCGTGACGCCGCAGCCGGTGGATGTGGTGTGGACCTCGCAGAATTATCACGACATGCACAACAAGCAGTATGCCATGGACGTGAACGAGGTGAATAAGGCGATCTTCAAGTCGCTGAAGCCGGGCGGCTATTACGTCATCATCGATCACAAGGCGGCCGAAACCGCCGGCGACGATGTCACCGAAGCCCTTCACCGGATCAAGGAATCCACGGTGAAGAAGGAAGTGGAAGCCGCCGGCTTCAAGCTGGTCGCGGAAGCCAAGGACCTGAACTATCCCTCCGACGACGGCACCAAGCGGGTGTTCGAGGCGGACGTGAAGGGCAAGACCAACCAGTTCATGCTCAAGTTCCAGAAGCCCCGTCATTGATCCATCGCGTTGCTATTCTGCTTGCCTGCGCCGCGGTTCTGACCGCGGCGCAGTCGTTTGCGGCCGAGCCCGTGGTGCGGATGAAGGCCAAACTCACCGCTTTTGACGGCCAGGCCATGACCCTGGAGTCCATCAAGGCGGCCAGCAAGGAGCCGCTGACGGTCTTCATCACGCCGCAAACCCGCTATGTCGGCGCCAGCCGCGCGCGCTTCGATTCCATCAAGACAGGCGATTATGCCGGGGCGGCGGTCACGGTGGGACGCAACGGGGTGATGCGCGCCAGCGATGTCTATCTGTATCCGCCGGCGCTGCGCGGCAGCGGCGAGGGCCGCTTTCCCGATGCCGACCGGGTCATCATCAACGGTGCGGTGGCGGCGGTGCAGTTCACCTCGGCCGACGACAGGAATGACGGCACCATGACGCTCCATTATCGCGGCGCGGTGCTGAACAGCGCCGGACCGGGCCGCACCGTCTGCGAGGGCAGGGCCTTGCCGCCCGCCTATGCCAGCCCGCTGGCCTGCGCCGCCGATGCTATGATCGAAGTGATGCCGGGCAGCCAGATTGCCGCGCTGGCGGTGGGTGACAAGAGCCTGCTGGTGCCCGGCGCCCTCGTCACCGTGGCCATGACTAGGCAGGCAGACGGCCGGACCGTGGCCGCCGGTGTCACCGTCGAGCCGCCGCCCGCCACCGTGGAAAAGCCGCAATCGCCAAATTAATCTGCCACACGTTCCGCCGGAGAAGAGCCATGTCCCGATCCAAGATTTCGTCCACCCTGGTCTTTCTGTGCGGCGCCGTGGCGCTTGCCGTGCCCGCTCTCGCTGCGGGCGCCCAGCTGGGCACATGGGGCGTGGAGCTGTCCGGCATGGACAAGGCGGTGGCGCCGGGCGACGACTTTTTCCGCTATGTGAACGGCAAGTATCTGGCCACCGTCGTCATCCCGCCGGACCGTTCCAGCATCGGCTCCTTCCAGCAGCTGCAGATCCTCAGCGAGGAACGGCTCAAGGCCATCGTCAATGATTTGGCGGCCAAGCCGGAAGCCTCGCTGGCGCCCGAAGAAAAGAAGCTGCGCGATCTGTTCGACACCTTCACCGACACCGCCGCCATCGACGCGGCGGGGCTGAAGCCGGCGCAGAAGGATCTGGATTACCTGAACGGGTTGCAGACCTTGCCGGACGTGGCGCGCGCCATGGCCTCGGTGAAACTCAACACCGCCAGCGTCTACAATATGGGCATCGGGGTGGACGACAAGAATCCCGACAACTACTCGGTCAATCTTTCCCAGGGCGGACTGGGCCTGCCCGACCGCGACTATTACCTCAAGGGCGATGCCGAGATCGTCAAGACGCGCGAGGCCTATCGCAAATATCTCGCCGACATGATGGACCTGGCCGGCATGACCGACAGCGCGGCGCGCGCCGACCGGGTGATGGCGCTGGAAACCGAGATCGCCAAGGTGTCGTGGAACCGCGCCGACCGCCGCGACGCCGACAAGATCTACAATCCCATGCCGGTGTCGGCGCTCAAGACGTTGGCGCCGGAATTCCCCTGGGACAATTTCCTGGCGGAAAGCCGCATCCCCCTGAGCGGGCCGCGCGGCGAACGCCAAGTGATCGTGGCCGAAAAATCCGCCTTCGGCCCGCTGGCCAAAATCTTCGCCGCCACGCCGGTTTCCACCTGGCGCGATTACCTGGTGGTGCATTACCTGCACACGTTCGCGGCCTATCTGCCGTCGAAGTTCGACAATCGTGATTTCGCCTTCTATGGCACCGTGCTGTCGGGCCGCACCCAGCAGCTGGACCGCAAGACCCGCGGCGTGCATCTGCTGGACAACCTGCTGGGCGAGGCGCTGGGCAAGCTCTATGTCGCGCGCTATTTCCCGCCCGAGTCCAAGGCCAAGGCGGACTTGCTGGTTTCCAACCTGCTCAAGGCCTATGAGGCCGATATCAATACGCTCACCTGGATGACACCGGCCACCCGCGCCAAGGCGCTGGACAAGCTGCACCGCTTCACGCCCAAGATCGGCTATCCCACCAAGTGGCGCGACTATTCCGACTTCCGGGTGGTTAAGGGCGACATGATTGCCGATGTGCAGGCCGGCGCGCTGTATGAGTGGAACCGCGACCTGGCCCGCATCAACCAGCCGGTGGACAAGAGCGAGTGGGGCATGACGCCTTCCACCATCAACGCCTACTACAATCCGTCCTTCAACGAGATCGTGTTCCCCGCCGCCATCCTGCAGGCGCCCTTCTTCGACCCCAAGGCCGATGATGCGGTCAATTACGGCGCCATCGGCGCGGTGATCGGCCATGAGATCAGCCATGGCTTCGACGACCAGGGCAGCAAGTATGACGGCAAGGGCGTGTTCCAGGATTGGTGGACAAAGGAAGACCGCGCCGCCTTCGACGAGCGCACCAAGGCGCTGGTCAAGCAGTATGACGCCTTCGAGCCGTTGCCGGGCCTGCATGTCATCGGCCAGAACACCCTGGGCGAGAACATCGCGGACAATGCGGGCCTCGCCATTGCGCTGAAGGCCTATCGCCTGTCGCTGAAGGGCCGCAAGGCCCCGGTGCTGGATGGTTACACCGGCGACCAGCGCCTGTTCCTGTCTTTCGGCCAGGTGTGGCGCACCAAGATGCGCGAAAGCGCCATCCGCACCCAGACCATGTCGAACGAGCACACAGTGGCGGAGTTCCGGGTGATTGGCCCCACCCGCAACATGGACGCCTGGTACGACTCCTTCGACGTCAAGCCCGGGCAGAAATACTATCTGGCGCCCGCTGAACGGGTCCATCTCTGGTAGGCGGAATTCGTTCCAATTTAATTCCGCCTACAGGTGTAATAAAAACGCGGCGGGTTGCGGAAAGTTGGGCTAGGCTGGCGCCATGCTAGATACCAGTTCAGGCGCCTTCATCAACCGCATCGCCACGGCCAATCCGCCGCATGACGTGCATGACACGTTCCTGCGCTTCGGCCGGCAGATGCTGCGCCACGACAATCGCCGCGCCGCCCTGTTCGACCGCATGGCCGAGCGCAGCGGAATTTCGCACCGTTATTCCTTCCTGGAACCTGGTACCAACGACGCCGCGGTGGATGCGGAGGGCTTTTACAAGCTGGGCGCCTTTCCCGACACCTCGGCGCGGATGCAGAAGTTCGAGACCTGCGCGCCCGGCCTGGCGGTGGAAGCGGTGGAGAAATTGCTGGTGGGCGAGGACCGCTCGCGCATCACCCATGTCATCGTCACCAGCTGCACCGGGCTTTCCGCGCCGGGGATCGATCTGGAACTGGTGGAGCGTTGCGGGCTGTCGCCGTCGGTGGAGCGCACCATGGTGGGTTTCATGGGCTGCTATGCCGCCATCAATGCGCTGAAGCTGGCGCGGCACATCGTGCGCTCCGAACCGCAGGCGCGGGTGCTGGCGGTGAACCTCGAGCTTTGCACCCTGCATCTGCACGAGACCGCCGACATCGAGGAAATCCTTTCCTTTCTGCTGTTCGCCGATGGCTGCGCGGCCGCCCTGGTCAGCGCCGATCCGGTCGGTGTGGAAATGACATCCTTCCGCGCCGCCCTGGTGCCGGACACGCGCGAGCTGATCCGCTGGCATATCCGCCAGCAGGGTTTCGACATGGTGCTGTCGGGCGCGGTGCCGGGCGCCATCCGCACCGCGCTGTCGGAATCGCGCGATGACATATTGGGCGGCGCCAACGACATTGACCTGTGGGCGATCCATCCGGGCGGGCGCTCCGTGCTGGATGCGGTGGAGCAGGCATTTGCCTTGCCCCCGGATGCACTGGCGCCGTCGCGGTCGGTGCTGAACGATTTCGGCAACATGTCGTCGGGCACGGTGATGTTCGTGCTGGACCGCATCATGCGCCAGGCGCAGGGCGGACAACGCGGCTGCGCCATTTCCTTCGGCCCGGGCCTGGTGGCCGAGACCATGATGTTCCGCATGGCGGCGTGATGCGCGTTCTGTTCCCGGAAATCCTGGATCATCTGGCGGCGGAGGATCCGCGCGCCCTGCGTTCGCGCCGCGACCTGGCGCGGATCAATGCCGTGATGCGCCAAAGCGCGATCATGGCGAAGGCGCTATCCAGTTTTCCGGCGCCAAAATTGCTTGCCGATCTGGGGGGCGGCGATGGGCGCTTTCTTCTTTCGGTGGCGCGGCGGTTGGCCAGGCGATGGCCCGGCGTGAAGGTTCTCATTCTTGACCAGCAGGCCATCGTCAGCGCCGGGACACGAAGCCAGTTCGCCGCGCTGGGGTGGGACTGCGAAGTCCTGCAAGGCGACATCTTCCAGACCTTGCCGCAAATCGCGCCCGACATCGTCACCGTCAACTTGTTCCTGCATCACCTGGATGATGCCGCGCTGGCGCGGCTGCTGGCACTGGTGGCGGAACGCGCAAAGGGTTTCGCCGCTTGCGAACCGCGCCGTTCGACCTTCGCCTTGCTGGCATCGCATCAGGTGTTCGCGCTGGGCGCCAATGATGTTACCCGACATGACGCGGTGGCCAGTGTACGCGCCGGTTTCCGTGCCTCGGAATTGTCGAAATTATGGCCGCAAAATCGCGGCTGGCAACTTGGCGAGCATGGGTCTTTCCCGTTCACCCATGTCTTCAAAGCCCATGCGGTATGATGCGCTGATCATCGGCGCCGGTCCCGCCGGCTCTTCGGCCGCGCGCTTGCTGGCGCAGGCCGGCTGGCGTGTGGCGCTGGTGGAGAAGGCGGAATTCCCCCGCCGCAAGGTGTGCGGCGAGTTCATCTCCGCCACCACCATGCCGGTGCTAAAGGATTGCGGCATTGCCGTGCCCTTCATCGCCGCTGCCGGGCCGCTGGTGACGCGGGTCGGCGTCTATGCCGGCAAGACGATGCTCGCCGCATCGCGCGAACAGGCCTGGGGCCGGGCGCTGGGGCGCGAACATTTGGACGTGATGCTGCGCGACGCTGCGGTGGCCGCGGGCGCTGAGCTTTTTGCGCCGGTGGAAGTCACCGCGGTGCGGCGCGAAGCGGAGAGCATTATCTGCACTCTGGATGACGGCAGCAGCCTCGATGCCCGCACCGTAATTGCCGCCTGTGGCTCCTGGAATGCCAAGGGCATGTTCGCCGTCCCTTCGAAAGCCGCGTCAGCTTCCGACCTGTTCGCCTTCAAGGCGCATTTTTCCGGTGGCGCCTTGCCGGCCGGGCTGATGCCGCTGCTGGCTTTTCCCGGCGGCTATGGCGGTTTGGTGCACACCGATGCGGGGCGCACCTCGCTGTCCTGCTGCATCCGGCGCGATACGCTGGCGGCGGCACGCGCCAGTCATGGCGGCAAGGCGGCGGAAGCGGTGCTGGCGCATATCATGGAAACAACGAGCGGCGTGCAGGCCGCGCTGGGCGATGCGAGCCTGCAGGGCAATTTCCTCTCCACCGGACCGATCCATCCTGGCATTCGCCCGCGCTTCGATAACGGCATCTATTTCACCGGCAATATTGCGGGCGAGGCCCATCCGGTGATCGCCGAAGGCATCAGCATGGCGATCCAGTCGTCGGGACTATTGGCGCGGCTGCTGATTGCCCATCGCGGCGAGACTTATGCGAAAGAATGGAAGAAACACTTCGCGCCGCGCATCCGCGCCGCCTCCGTGTTCGCACATCTGGCGATGCGGGCGCCCACCCGCTTTGCCAGCCTCGCAGTGATCCGCGCCATGCCCGGTCTTCTTGGGCTGGGCGCGCGTCTTTCGGGCAAGGCGCCTATTTCAGCTTGAGCAGCTTGGCGTGCAGCGACGGGCTGGAGGTATTGGGCGACAGCCACAAGCCGAAGAAATCCTTGGCATAGGCATTGTCGATGCTGCCGGTCGGCGCGCCGTTGTGGAAAAAGGCGATGGGCTTGCCCGGCGCATGCAGCGCCATCAGCCGGTCGCCCGACTTCACCGGCGGATACACCTTGTCCAGCTGCGGCGTCAGCCTGGCGATCTCGGCATCGTCCAGGCCGGGATCGACATTCTTCATTTCCTTGATGGTGCGCTCCACCAGTTCGGAGGTGTCGAAACCCATGCCATAGGTGATCTCCATGGCGAAGGGTTGCTCCATCGACCAGCCGGCAGCGTCGGTCCAGAAGCGGGCGTTATAGGCCTTGATGAAAAGAAAATTCATATGGCCTTCGCCATAGGGCTTGTCGGCCTTGATCGTGCTGGCGATCTCCGGCGGTGCGGCCAGGGCCGCCCCTGATATCGAAAGAGGGGGCGCACACAGCAACAGTGTCAGAAGGACGATTTTGCGGACCACCGGCTTCCCACCTTGGCGGTTTTTTGGTCTAGTGCTGAAAAATAAGGGGAAACGGGATGCGGCTCAAGCATGGTGCTCTGATCAGCCTGATGTTCCTGACGCCCATGCCGGCGCTGGCGGCGCATTACATCCTGTATGCGGGCAGCTACACCGCCGGCACCTCCAGGGGCATCTATGCCTGGAAGTTCGACAGCAAGGACGGCAGCCTGTCGCCGCTGGGACTGGTGGCAGAAGCGCCGCAACCGGCACACGTCTGGATCGCTCCCAACGGCAAGACCCTTTATGCCGTGAGCTGGGAGACCAATGGCGGCGTCAGCGCCTGGCACATCGATTCCCAAACCGGCGCGCTGCGTTTCCTCAACAAGACGTCGGCGCATGGCGCACAACCCAACCAGGTGGTGGTGGATCCCAGTGGCCGGGTGGCGGTGACGGTGAACTACACGTCCGGCTCGCTGGCCGCCTACAAGCTGGAGCCCGACGGCAAGCTGGGCGAAGCCTTCTATGTCGATCAGCACACCGGCAAGCCGCTATCGCCCAAGCAACCGGGACCCAAGCAACACGGCATCCAGTTCAGCAAGGACAACATGTTCATGTTCATCGCCGATCTGGGGCTGGACCGGGTCTATAGCTATCACTTCGACGCCGCGGTGCCCTCCATCACGCCCGCCGATCCGCCCTATGTGAACACCCATGCCGGGGCAGGCCCGCGCCGCATCCAGATGTCACCTGACGGGAAGTTTCTCTACGTGGATCACGAAACCGATTCCGAAGTCGGTGTCTATACCATCGAGGATGGCAAGCTGACCGAGATCCAGACCATTGCCACTGTGCCGGAAGAGGCGAAAGCGAAGAACACCACGGCCGAACTGGTCATCTCTGCCGACGGCAAAAACCTTTATGTCGGCAATCGCGGCCATGACAGCGTGGCGGTGTTCGCCATCGACAGGCAGACCGGCAAGCTGACCTTGAAGGAAAATGTGCCATCCGGCGGGCGCACGCCGCGCAATGTGCGGATCGATCCCACCGGCAACTGGTTTTTTGCCGCCAACGAGAATGGCGGCAACATCACCGAGTTCAAGATCGACCGCGCCAGCGGCCACATCACCGCCACCGGCGTCACCGTGCCGATCAACACGCCGGGCGGGATGGCCTTCCTGAAGGTGAAGTAGCTACTGCGGCACTTTCAGAAAATCGCGCGGGCTGAGCGCGCGGGTACTAAAGCGCGCTTGCGCCACCGAGCCCTTGAACCAGTTCACATGGTTCATCCGCACCCCCACCATCATGTGGCCTGCGCCGTGCGGGGTGAAGGCGACATCGGCTTCGCCTTCCAGCACGCCGTTGACGTACGACCGGTAGGTCCTGCCGTCATAGGTCTGGGCCACCGCATACCATTGGTTGATGGGATGGGTCTTGGTGGGATCGATCAGCGCCTTGCTGCCGGCCTTGCTGTTGACGAAGGCATCCAGCCACCATTGGCCATCCTTCACCCGCACCTCGAACATGAAGCGGGGATTGGGATCGGACACCCCGTTCGGATTGGCGTCCTGGCCCGTCTTGGGATCGGTCTCGGCGATGTGCATCCAGCGCTGTTCCAGATTGCCGCCTTCGGGCCGGATGATCGCCTCGATGGTGAAGGTCTTGGCTCCGACCAGCGGCCGCGCGAGAAAGAACAGCGCGGTGTCGGCGCCGTTGAACTGCACCGCCTTGCCGACGGGCGAATCCACCAGCGCCGGTGATCCTTCCACCTTGGGCGTGATGCCGCCGATGCGCGACAGGTTGTTGAACTTCCAGACCGTCTGCGCGCCCGCGCCACCGGCGGAAAGGACCAGTGCGCCCAAAAGCGCGGCAACTCCGATGCTGCACTTGCTCATAATCTCTCCCCGGCTTGTTCCTTGCGTTGACGTTGACGCTTAAGGCCCGGCGCTGCAATCTCCCGCCAACAAAAAACAACGGCGGGGATGGCTTAATGAAATCGCTGGTCTTGGGAATGGTGGCGCTTGCGCTGGCATCGGCGCCCGCATGGGCACAGGCGGGCGGCGAGAAGGGCCCCGAGCGTATCGTCTGGGCGGCCCAGAAAGTGCCGGAGACTCCCTATGACGGTCCCAACAAGCCGGTCACCCACATCGCCGACATCCTGAAGAAGCATCAAGGCCAGGCGAGCTGGGAAGAAAAGGTGATGCTGACCCGCGACTATGACGGGCGCTACATCAGCCTGGCGCCAGGCGAAAAGACCAAGGCCCAGTTCTATGCCGATGACCGCTGCTTCATGTGGGTGCAGAGCGGCCAGATGAAGGTGACGATCGATGGCCAGACGCCGACCACCGTCACCAAGGGCTTTCTGATCGACGTGGCGCCGCGCCTGGCCTATGCGCTGGAGAATACCGGCACCGAGCCGGTGGTGTTCTGGCGCGTCAGCCCGGCCGGCCAGATGCCCAGCTATCCGGCCAGCGAAACGCCCACCCCGGTGAAGGGCTGGAAATACATCCAGGCCAAGATCACGTCCACCGGCGGCTATGACGCGCCCAACCAGCCTTTCCTGGATTACAACGCGTACATCGCGGCCGGCGGCAAAAGCCGCGAATTCGCGCTGGACGGCCATACCAGCGCGCACATCATTCGCGCGGGCGCGCTCACGCAGCTGCCGCCGCCCACCAGCTGGGGTCACTTCCATGAAAACATGGTGGAAGCCTGGATCGTGATTGAAGGCCAACTCGATGTACTGATCTCGGGCGCCGGTCTTGTCACCGGCCAGCTGGGTGACGTGATCATGGTGCCCAATGAACGCTGGCACCGCGCCACCACCCATCCCAGCAGCGGCACCTCCACGCGCCTGGCCATGACGCCGCGCTACAAGGAAGGCCAGATTCACTATTTCCAGACCGACCAGCCGCCAGGCAATTAAGGGGAACACACATGGATCGCCGTAAGCTTCTCGCGCTTGGCGCGGTGTCGTGCTTTGCCCTGCCGTACCAGGCCAAGGCCCAATATCTGAAGAAGAAGGTCAAGATCACCGACGTCAAGGTGATGATCGTTCGCGGTCCCACCTGGGACTGGAACCTGTTCAAGATCGAAACCGATGCCGGCGTGTACGGCATCGGCGAGGGCTATTGGGGCCCGGGCGCCAAGGACATCACCCTCAAGCGCTTCAAGGAGCAGCTGATCGGCGAAGACCCGCTCAATGTGGTCAAGCTCTACACCAAGTTGCTGTTTCTCAATGGCGGTTATGGCGCCACCGGCGGGCTGACCTATCACGCCGCGTCGGGTATCGAGATCGCGCTATGGGATCTGGCCGGGCGCCTGTTGCAGACACCCGTGTGCAATCTTCTGGGCGGCCGTTTCCGTGACAAGGTCCGCTTCTATCGCACGCTGCAGGCGCCGGAGCATAACCCGGCCGAAGCCGCGTCCTGGGGCCAGCAGGCGGCCGACGCCGTCGCCCACAATCCCTTCGGCTTCACCGCCTTCAAGTTCCAGGGCGACTCGGTGCCGACCACCGCCGATCCGGAGTTTAAAGAGCCGGGCCATGACCGCTACACCAACGAGCTGACCAACCGCGATATCCGCCGACTGGTCGACCGCATGGACCGGGTGCGCGCAGCGATCGGCCCCGATATCGACATGGCGATCGAGTGCCACTGGAAATACTCGGTCAATGACGTGATCAAATACTGCAACGCGCTGGAGCATGTGAACCCGCTATGGGTGGAAGACGCCACCCCGCCGGAGAATGTCGAGACCATGGAGCGGGTGTCGCGCGCCACCAATGTGCCGCTGTGCACGGGCGAAAATCTCTACGGCTTGGCGCAGTTCGCGCCGCTGGTCATCCGCCAGGCCTGCGCCGGGGTGCACATCGACATCCCCAAGTCCGGCGGGTTGTTCGAGGCCAAGCGCATCGCCGACCTGGCAGACCTGTATGGCATCTGGACCGCCTGCCACAATCCGGCCAGCGCGGTGGGCACCATCGCTTCGGCCCATGCTGCCGCTTCGGTGCGCAATTTCCGCGTCCATGAACTGGCGGGCGGGCGCGACCAGTGGACTTTCGACATGGTCACGCATGAAGGGCCATTCTTCAAGGACGGCTATTTCGTGATCCAGGACAAGCCGGGCTTGGGCATCGATCTCAATCCGGACGTGGTAAAGGCGCACCTGGCGCCTGGCGAAGTATGGTGGGGCTGAACATGCGCAAGATTTTCACAGCATTTCTGATTGGCGGCACGCTCCTGGCGACCGGGGCGATGGCCGAGGACTATATGGTGGTCCCCAAGTCCAGCCAGAAATTCAAGCCTGGACCAGGCAATTTCTACAGCCAGGACCTGCTGCTCAATCACAAGAATGCGCAGGCCAATATCACCACGCGCGACAGGAGCGGCCAGGCCGAACTCCACACCGACTGGGAAGATCATATCTTCATCCTGGAAGGCGAATGCACCCTGGTGCTGGGCGGCACGGTCGAAAACCCCAAATCGACCGGACCCGGCGAAACGCGCGGCGACAGTGCCAAGGGCGGCAAGAGCTTTGCAGTGCATGCCGGCGACTACATCTATGTGCCGGTCAACACGCCGCATCAGATGATCCTGGCGGCCGGCAAGTCCGTCAAATATGCCGTGGTCAAAAACCATCCCTGACAGGAGTCCGTCATGCTAAAAATTCTCAAGCCTTTTCTACTCGGCTCTCTGGCGCTGGCCATCGCCGCGCCGGTGATGGCTCAGGTCAAGCAGACCCGCGACCAGATGATGTTCTACACCTCCGAGTGGAAGGGCGAACGCTTCCCCGACGGCCGTCCGCGCGTTTCGGACGACCTGCTCAAGCGGGTGGTGAACGTCTCGGTGGAAGACCTGTGGGATTACCTGCGCGACAAGGGCTTCAACTGCCAGTTCGATACCGGCTTCCAGATGCTGCATCCAGAAAAGCCCTTTGCGGGCCGCGCCCTCACCAGCCAGTACATGCCGCTGCGCAAGGACATGTATGCCGCCATCGCCGCCGAGGGAAAGCGCGAAGGCCGGGTCAGCGGCAACAACAGCTGGCCCATCGCCGAGCTCAAGGAGGGCGACATGTATGTCGCCGACGGCTTCGGCAAGATCGTGGAAGGCACCCTGATCGGCTCCAACCTGGGCTCGGGCATCGCCACCCATTCCAAGACCGGCTTTGTGTTCGATGCCGGCATCCGCGATGCGGAGGAAAATCGTGAGCTGGTAAACATGAATGGTCTCTACCGCGCCTATGATCCCTCCGCCTGGAAGGACATGACCTTGACCAGCATCAACGCGCCCATCCGCATCGGGCGCGCCACGGTGCTGCCGGGTGATCTGGTCCTGGCCAAGTCGGAAGGCGTCATCTTCATCCCGGCCTATCTGGCGGAAGACGCGGTGGCCCATGCCGAGTTCATCAACCTGGAAGACGTCTTCAATTTCGACCTGAACAAGTCGGGCAAGAATGGCGGCGAATTCGAGGGCGGCTGGAACACGCGCAAATACGCGGCCTTCGTCAGCTGGATCGACGCCAATCCGGGCAAGCTGCACATGACGCGGGGCGAGTTCAACGCGATCCTGGCCGAGCGCAAGGGCCGCCTGGAGCATGTCCCGGGCGCCCCGAAATAGCCTTCCCATCCCGGTGTGCGACGCACCAATCTTGGTGTGGCGACCACCGGGTCCGGCCCGGCCGGGCGTACAAAGAACAAGCAAATAACGCTGTCTTTTTGGGCATTTCGCTCGCCCTGACGGCATTGTCAGACACCTGTCCAATTTGTCGCAGGGGCTATTGTGCAATTGCGAATGGAAATTTCAGTGCCTTCGCTATCGTTTTTCCACGGATTCACTGTTGGAGAGACTTATGCGAAACATCACCGCCGCCCTCTTGGCCACCGGCCTTCTGATTTCCACCGCGGCCCAGGCGGCTGATGGTGCCCTTCCGGCCGGCAAGCCCGCCGGCGTCCATCACGCCGAGCTGCTGACCACCCCGGTCATCATCGTGGGTGTCGTGGCGGCGGCCGCGGCCGGCATCGCCATCGGTTCGGCCAGCAGCGCGCCGTCCACCGCCGTCGCGGTTTCCACCGCGCCTTAAGGTTCAGCGCTTCTAATGCGAAAAGCCCGGCTGTCAGGCCGGGCTTTTTCATTTCGCGTGGACCGCGCCCCTAGTCGCCCAGGCTATAGGCGACAAAGGCGCTGCCCTTGGCCGCCTTGCGGTCATGGCTGGTGCTGGCGGCGATGGCGACATACTGCTTGCCGCCCACCATGTAGGTGATGGGCGTGGCATTGCCGGCATAAGGCAGTTCACTTTCCCACAGCAGCTTGCCGGTCTTGCTGTCAAAGGCGTGCAGCTTGCGGTCGAAATCGCTGGCCCCGATGATCAGCAGGCCGCTGGCTGTGACCACCGCGCCGCCATAGCTCTCGCTGCCTGTATCTTTCAGCCCCCTGGCCACCAGTTCGGGATAGGTCCCGAACGGAATGCGCCAGGCGAACTTGCCGGTCTGCAGGTCGATGGCCGTGAGATGCCCCCAGGGCCAGGCGGTGGCGGGAAAGCCATCCTCATCCTTGAACTTGTTGTAGCCCGAGAAGGTATAGCGCGACTGGGCGCCCGGCAGGTCGGGGCCTTCCACGCGCTTGCGCCCCGAACGGTCGATCACCGCCGTTGTCCACATCACATTCTCGGTGTTGGCGAAGAGATATTGCAGCTTGGGATCGAAGCTCATGCCGCCCCATTCGCTGCCACCCGAAAAGCCGGGCGCCGACGCCGTCTCCTGCTTGTAGGCGGGCGGGGTGAAAGGCGGGCCGTTGAGGAAGGTGGCGAACTTCTCGCGCGCCCACTTGTTGGCCTCCGGCGTACGCTGGGTCAGTTCATCGGCCGACACGGTCTGGTGTGACAGCGGCGGCGGTGCGGCCGGGATCGGCTGGGTCGGCCAGGCCGTGTCGCCCGGCGCGGTCGCCGGCGGCACCGGCACTTCCTGAATCGGGAACAGGCTCTCGCCGCTCTCGCGGTTGAAGACATAGACATAGCCGGTCTTGTTGGTGGCGGCGACTGCGTCGATGGTTTTGCCGTTTTTCGTCACCGACACCAGGATCGGCGGCGCGGCGAAGTCATTGTCCCATTCGTCGTGATGCACGGTCTGGAAGTACCAGCGCATCTTGCCGGTCTGCGCATCCAGCGCGATCACGCTGTTGGCATAGAGATTCTTGCCCGGCCGCTCGCCGCCATAGAAATCGTCCGACGCCGAACCGGTGGCCGCGAACAGGATGCCGCGCTTGGCGTCCAGCACCATGCCGGGCCAGGCATTGGCGCCGCCGGCGGTCTTCCAGGCATCGGCCGCCCAGGTCTCGGCATTGGGCTCGCCCGGGCGCGGAATGGTATGGAAGGTCCAGACCAGCTTGCCGGTGCGCACATCCCAGGCGCGGATGTCGCCGGGGGAGGCGGGTGTCTGCTCGCCCACTTCACCGCAGGTGAAGAACAGGTCGTGCCAGACATTCACCGCGCCGCCATGGCGGACATAGTTCTCGGAAGCGGGCCCGCGCAGATTGTCATTCAGGTCGATGCGGCCATTGTCGCCAAAAGCCGGATCGGGTTTTCCCGTGGCCGGGTCCAGCGAATAGATAAAGTTGGAAGCCGGTACCAGGAGCCGGCTGGACTTGCCGTCGCTCCACCAGCTTTCGCCGCGGGGCAAAAAGCCGGTGCGCGATTTTTGGGGCAGGGTGGGAGCATAGACCCATTTCTCGGCGCCCGTCGCCGCATCCAGCGCAATGACCTTGCCCGCGCCCACGCCATACAGCACGCCATCCACAACGATGGGCGTATTCTGCAGCGCCACATCCGGCTTGATGTCATAGCGCCAGGCCTGTTTCAGCTTGTGCACATTCTTCGCGTTGATCTGGGTCAGGCTGGAATAGTGGCTGCCGCCCGCATCGCCGAAGGGATAGGAGGAATTGCCCGGCGCGTCCTTGGCCTGTGCCAGTGATGCCGCGCCAAGCAGGCAAGCTGCGCCAACAAGAATGCGATGTTTCAAGTGGTCCCCCCTATGATCGTGCCCCGTTTGGCGGGACTATAGCAGCAGCTTGCGGGCCTGCGCCGGCTTTTGCGATGCACAATCAAGGGGCGTTCGGCTTCTTATTCCCCTGGGCGAAGCCAGCCGGTTCCTTTTTGGGGTGGCAGTTGCAGGACGGTGTGAACCGGGAGTAGGCATGAGGCTTGGCCCCGGGGGGATGTCGTGAGATCGCTGATGCTTGTTACCTTGCTGCTGGCCCCGCTTGCGGCCTCTGCCGCGCCGGTAGACCCTGCGGACCAGAGCCGCATCGAACAGGCCTATCAGGCCAAAATCGACGCCGACAAGGCCGCCGCCAGCGACAAGCTGGTCGCAAAGAATGCGGACGCGCTGTTTCGTGACCCGGCATCCGGCTTCCTGGGCAATCCGAACGGCGATGTCACCATCGTCCAGTTCTTCGATTATAATTGCGGGTTCACCAAGCGCGCCGAGCCGCGCGTGGAAGCGCTGCTGAAGGCCGATTCGGGGGTCAAGCTGATCCCCCGGGAGTTCACCATCGAGCCGGCGGAATCCTCGCCCATCGCGGGCCGCGCGGCTCTGGCGTCCATCGCCCAAGGCAAGTATGCCGAGTACCACCAGGCCCTGCTGATGGCGCCCGAGCATCCCTTGCCCACGCCGCGCGTGTTCGAGATTGCCACAAGTGTTGGATTGGATGTCGTGCGCCTGAAGAAGGACATGGAGGCGCCCGCGATCTACGCCCAGATCATCGCCAACTTAAATCTGGCGCGCGCCCTGCGCATCTTCCAGACGCCCACCTTCATCATTGGGGGGCGCATCGTCACCCAACCCTCGGCGCAGATCGACTTCCCCGCGCTGGTGGCCGCGGCACGGGCCAAGCCGTGACCGCGCCAAGCCGCCGCTCGCTGTTCCAGATGATCGGCGTCGTGGCCGGCAGCGCCG
>CAIUTH010000227.1 GCA_903902075.1 uncultured Alphaproteobacteria bacterium | reverse complement strand
GGCATCATCGCTGGTGGCCCGATGCGCGCCGTGTTCGAGACCCTCGGCATGTCGGACGTCGTCGCCAAGTCGCAGGGGTCGTCCAACCCCTACAACATGGTGCGCGCCACGTTCGACGCGCTGAAGAACCAGCAGAGCCCCCGCATGGTCGCGGCCCGTCGTGGCCGCAGCGTGTCGGAAATCCTGGCGCGCCGCGAAGACCAGACCGCGGAAGCGTCCGCTTAATAGAGTTAGAGAGAAAAAGTCATGGCCGAGAAGAAAGCAAAAGCCGGGAAGACGGTGACGGTGCGCCAGATCCGCAGCGCCAACCGCAAGCCCGAAATTCAGGCCGCGACCCTGCGTGGCCTGGGCCTTGGCAAGATCCGCCGTACCCGTACCCTGGAAGACACCCCGTCCGTGCGCGGCATGATCAACGCGGTCAAGCACCTCGTCGAGATCGTCGAAGAAGGCAAGTAAGTCATGAAACTGAACCAGATCGCCAACAATCCGGGCGCCCACAAGCACAAGCATAAGGTCGGCCGCGGCTCGTCCTCAGGGCTCGGCAAGACCTCCGGCCGCGGCGTCAAGGGCGCCAAGGCCCGTACCGGCAACGGCATTTACGGCTTCGAAGGCGGCCAGATGCCGCTGCACATGCGCATGCCCAAGCGCGGCTTCCGCAACATCTTCGCCAAGGATTTTTCCGAGGTGAACATCAGCCGCATCCAGAAGGCGATCGACAACAAGAAGCTCGACGCCAAGACCAAGATCACTGAAGAAGTGCTGCGCAAGGCCGGCCTGGCCCACAAGAGCAAGGACGGCATCCGCCTGCTGGGCAAGGGCGCCATCACCGCCAAGATCGACATTGAAGTGGCCGGCGTGTCGGCCGGTGCCAAGGAAGCGGTCGAAAAGGCCGGCGGCACCGTGACCACGACCTACGTCAAGAAGGTCTACAACAACAAGAAGGGCGAACCGGGCAAGCGCCAGACGCGCCGTACCGAATCCGCCAAGAAGCGCGAAGCGCGCAAGGCATAAATTGGACCGTCCCGCCTCGAAAGGGTGGGACGGCATCCCCATATAGGGTCGGCCTCGGGTAACGGGGAAACCCCCGTCCAGGGGATAAAGTCCGGCCGGTGCGTATCATCGGCGTGTTTCTGGGAGCAGCTTGATGGCGTCCGCAGCCGAACAATTGGCAGCCAATTTCAACTTCGGCTCCATCTCCAAGGCCAAGGAGCTGCGCAGCCGCATTTTCTTCACCCTGGGCGCCCTGATCGTGGCGCGCCTGGGCAGCTATATTCCCATGCCCGGCATCGATCCGGCGGCGCTGGCCCAGCAGATGAGCCAGACCGGCGGCGGCATGCTGGACATCTTCAACACATTGTCAGGCGGCGCGGTCGGCCGCATGGCCGTCTTCGCCCTGGGCATCATGCCCTACATCTCCGCCTCCATCATCATCCAGCTGATGACCACGGTGTTTCCCGAACTGGAAGCGCTGAAGAAGGAAGGCGAGGCGGGCCGCAAGGTCCTCAACCAGTATACACGCTACTTCACCGTGGCGCTGGCGGTCATCCAGGCTTACGGCATCGCGCTGGGGCTGGAGCATTTCGGCGGCACCAACCATGTCGTCATCCATCCCGGCCTGATGTTCCGCATCGGCGCGGTGATCACGCTGACCGGTGGCACCATGCTGCTGATGTGGATCGGCGAGCAGATCACCAGCCGCGGCGTCGGCAACGGCATTTCGCTGATCATCTTCGCCGGCATCGTGGCGCGCTTTCCTACCCTGATCGTGCAGGAGCTGGAACAGGCGCGCACCGGCGCCACCAATCCGCTGCTGGTCATCTTCTTCGCGGTGTTCACCGTGGCGCTGGTCGGCTTCATCGTCTTCATGGAGCGGGCCCAGCGCCGGCTGTTCGTCACCTATCCCAAGCGCCAGGTCGGCAACAAGGTCTATGGCGGCGACTCCTCGCACCTGCCGCTGAAGCTCAACGTGTCGGGCGTCATTCCGCCGATCTTCGCCAGCTCCATCCTGCTGCTGCCCACCACCGTGGCCAGCTTCAACGCCGCCAACCTGCCGGGCTGGCTGCAGATGGTCGTCACCTATCTCAGCCGCGGCCAGCCGCTGTATCTGGTGATGTATGCGCTGCTGATCCTGTTCTTCTCCTTCTTCTACACCTCGATCGTCTTCAATCCGGAAGAGACGGCCGAGAATCTGAAGAAGTATGGCGGCGTCTTCCCGGGCATTCGCCCCGGCAAGAAGAGCGCCCAGTTCATCGACTATACGCTCACCCGCATTACCGTGATCGGCGCGCTGTATCTGACATTCGTCTGCCTGCTGCCCGAATTCATGTTCTACAAATACAATCTCAGCTTCTCGCTGGGCGGCACCTCGGTCCTGATCGTGGTTTCGGTCACCATGGATACGGTGGCGCAAATCCAGAGCCACCTGGTGGCGCAGCAATATGAAGGACTCTTGAAGAAGTCTAAGTTGCGAGGAGCGAGAAGGTGAACCTGGTTCTGTTCGGGCCGCCGGGGGCGGGCAAGGGCACGCAATCCAAAATCCTTACCGAGAAGCGCGGCCTGCCGCAGCTTTCCACCGGTGACATGCTGCGCGCCGCGATCGAGGCGGGCACGCCGCTGGGCCTGTCGGTGAAGGCCACCATCGCCAAGGGCGAGCTGGTCTCGGATGAGACGGTGATCGGCATCATCGCCGAGCGCTATGACCAGGCCGATTGCAAGAACGGCGCGGTGTTCGACGGATTTCCCCGCACCATCCCCCAGGCCGAGGCGCTGGACCGGATGCTGGACGAGCGGGGCAAGAAGATCGACCTGGTGCTGGAACTGAAGGTGGACGACGCCGTCCTGCTGAGCCGGGTGGAAGCCCGGATCAAGGCCGGCGGGGTCCTGCGGTCGGACGACACCCCGGAAACCCTGGCCCACCGGCTGGGGGTTTACTACAAGAACACGGCCCCGCTGCTGG
>CAIUTH010000226.1 GCA_903902075.1 uncultured Alphaproteobacteria bacterium | reverse complement strand
GCAAAAAGGCTTGATGCTGCCGCCGGGTCTGGGTTTCAACGCCCTGTCGCCGCGCGCCATCGAAGCGTCCAGGACCGCCAAGCTGCCAAGGTCCTATTGGGCCTGGGATGAAATCATCGAGATGAACAAGACGGGTTATTTCCCCTATACGCCCGCCACCAACCTGCTTTACGGCCTGCACGAAGCATTGGAGATGCTGGAGGCCGAAGGTCTGGACAAGATCTTCGGCCGCCACAAGCGCTGGTCGGCCGGCGTGCGCGGTGCGGTGGAAGCTTGGGGCCTGCCGGTGCAGTGCGCCGATGCCGGGCTGCACTCGCCCATCCTGACCAGCATTATCGTTCCCAAAGGCATCGATGCCGACAAGCTGCGCAAGACCATCCTAGAGCGTTTTGACCTTTCGCTGGGTGCAGGCCTTGGCAAGATCAAGGGCCGCACCTTCCGCATCGGTCATCTGGGCAACAGCAATGACCTGACCCTGCTGGCCACTCTGGCGGGCTGCGAGATGGGGCTGAAGCTGGCGGGGGTCAACCTGGCCGGCAGCGGCGTGGAAAGCGCCATGGCCTACTTCGCCGGACATTCTTCATAAGAGATGGCGGCATAAAGCCGTCGCAGCCACGGCGATATAGTGACAAGAAGCGCCGCAAAGGCGCGGAGGGAATGGACATGAAGCTCTTTCGCCCCACCGGCATCGTGTTGGTGATGCTGTGCCTGATGTACCTGATCACCTATATCGACCGGGTCAATGTCAGCACCGCTTCGGTCGGTGCGCTGGGCTTCGGCAAGGAATTCAACCTCTCCAAAACCCAGATCGGCCTGGTCTTCTCTGCTTTCGCCTATCCCTACCTGGTCTTCCAGATCATCGGCGGCTGGGTCAGCGACCAATTTGGCACTCGCCGCACCCTCATTGCCTGCAGCCTGATCTGGGCATCGGCCACGGTGCTGACCGGGCTGGCCGGCGGCCTGACATCGCTGCTGGTCGCGCGCGTGCTGCTTGGGCTGGGCGAAGGCGCCACCTTCCCCGCCGCCACCGCCGCCATGTCGCGCTGGGTCAAGCCCGCGGATCGCGGCTTCGCACAAGGCATCACCCATTCGGCGGCACGGCTGGGCAATGCCCTCGCGCCCGGACTCATCGTGGGCGTGATGGCCATATATGGCTGGCGCGCCTCCTTCTTCGTCTGCGCCGCCCTCAGCTTTGTCTGGGTCGTGATCTGGTTTTTTGTCTTTCGCGAAAATCCCGCGGACCATCCCAGCATGACCGCCGCGGAATGCGCCGTGCTGCCGCCGCCCAAGGCCAAGGGCGTTGCCGTGCCATGGGGTCAGCTGGTCCGGCGCATGGCACCGGTCACCGTCGTTTACTTCTGCTACGGCTGGACCTTGTGGCTGTTCCTGAGCTGGATTCCGCAATATTTCCAGCACCAGGGTCAGGACCTGAAAAGCATGGCGCTGTTCTCGTCCGGCGTGTTCCTGGCCGGCGTGGTGGGCGACACATTGGGCGGCATCGTCACCGACCGCATCTATGCCCGCACCGGCAATCTCAACCGCGCCCGCAGCCTGATGGTGTCGGTGTGCATGGGCCTGACCTGTCTGTCCCTGCTGCCCATGATGTTCAGCCATGACCTGGTGGTGTCAGCGGTCAGCCTGTCGGCCGGATTCTTCTTCGCCGAAATGACCATCGGCCCGATGTGGGCGGTGCCCATGGACATCGCGCCCGAGCATTCGGGCACCGCCAGCGGCATCATGAATACCGGCTCGGCCTTCGCGGCCATCGTATCGCCGGTGGTGGGCGGATGGCTGATCGACAAGACCGGAGACTGGCAGCTGCCTTTCCTGGGCAGCATTGTCCTGATGCTGGTGGGTATGGGACTGGCCTTTACCATGCGGCCCGCACAGCGCCTGGTCGCCGCGCCTTAAACGCCTGTAATCGAATGGCTTTCCATCGCGCCACTGCCGCGCTGCAACAAGCCTTTTGCCCGCCCTTTACCCTCGCTAGTATGGGCACACAGGGACTCAAGGAAAGCAGCCGGCCAATCCCCGGACATGCTGAAACAAAAAACAAAGAGCACAGCGCACAACAAGACCATCCGCACACATAGCTGAATATCCGTCAGACGTTGGTCCTTTTGGGGCGTGTCATTGGGGAAGCAGTCAGCAGCATGAGTGGTGCATCGGTGAGTGAAGCGTCCCGGCAAGCGTCGGGCGCGGTGAATGGTCAGCCAGCCGTGGGGATGAAGCCCACGGATATCGCCAATCCCGATTACTTCCACAAAGTCGTGGATTGCCAATGGGCGTGTCCGGCCCACACGCCTGTTCCCGAATATATCCGGATGATCGCGGCAGGGCGCTATTCCGACGCCTATATGGTCAACTGGCATTCCAACGTGTTTCCGGGTGTGCTGGGCCGCACCTGCGACCGCCCTTGCGAGCCGGCCTGCCGCCGCGGCCGGGTGGAAGAAGTCACCAAGAAGGCCGAGCCGGTTGCCATCTGCCGCCTCAAGCGCGTCGCCGCCGACAACAAGGATGACGTGAAGTCGCGCATGCCCGCATTGCCGTCGCAGAAAAATGGCAAGCGCGTGGCACTGATCGGCGCCGGGCCCGCTTCGCTGACCGTGGCGCGCGATCTGCTGCCGCTGGGCTACGAGGTCGTGCTGTATGATGGCGATGCCAATGCCGGCGGCATGATGCGCACCCAGATCCCCAAGTTCCGCCTGCCCGAAACGGTGCT
>CAIUTH010000225.1 GCA_903902075.1 uncultured Alphaproteobacteria bacterium | reverse complement strand
GGGATCGGGTTGGTGCGGCTTGGCGATGGTTCCGGCGGCGGCTGGAACAGCCAGCGAAAGCAGGATCACCGCCACGAAATTATATTGCGTATGTTGCATTGCAATACACCTAATAATGTCGTGACTCCACCCACGAAGCACTATATCAAACCACCCAATAAAAGAACGTGACCGCATTAGAACGGCCAAGTTCGGGGAGAATTACCGCGAAAGCGGATATGGGCCGGAAGCCATGCTTCCGGCCTTTTCGTTTGTGGGCTGTGGGGGCACACGATGCTGGAAAGACTGTTCGGACTTCGCGCCGAGGGCATCACCGCCAGAAGCGAAATCCTGGCTGGCGTCACGGTGTTCTTCACCATGGCTTACATCCTGTTCGTCAATCCGCAGATCCTGAGCGCCGCCGGCATGGACCGCGGCGCGGTGTTCATGGCCACGGCCATCGCCGCCGCGCTGACCACGCTCCTGATGGGCCTCTACGCCAACCTGCCGGTCGCGCTGGCGCCGGGCATGGGCCAGAACGCGTACTTTGCCTTCACCGTGGTGCCGCTGCTGGCGGGCGACTGGCGGCTGGCGCTGGGCTGCGTGTTCATTTCGGGCATCCTGTTCGTGGCGATCTCGGCCTCGCCCTTGCGCGAGGGGCTGATCAACACCATTCCCCAAAGCCAGAAGCGCGCCATCGGGGCGGGCATCGGATTCTTCCTCGCCCTGATCGGGTTCGAGAATGCCGGATGGGTGAAGGCGAGCGCCGCCACCCTGCTGCAGCCGGGCAACCTGGCCGATCCCAAGGCGCTGATCGCGGCTGCCGCCCTGCTGGTGATCGCGGCGCTGTGGGCGCACAAGATTCCCGGCGCGGTTCTGATCGGCATCATCGGCGCCACGCTTGCCAGCATCGCACTGGGCCTGACCGCCCTGCCCGCGCTGTCGGCTGCCCCGCCGTCCATCGCGCCGACCTTCCTGCAGCTCCACTTCACCGGCAGCGCTTCAACAGGTGCGCTGGCGTCGGTGGTGCTGGTTTTCCTGCTTCTGGACCTGCTCGATACTTCCGGCACCCTGACGGCGGTGGGCAACCAGGCTGGACTGATGAAGGACGGCCGGTTGAAGAATGGCCGCCGCGCCCTGGTCAGCGACGCCACCGGCACCATGATCGGCGCAGTGCTGGGGACCTCGCCCGTCACCGCGTACATCGAAAGCGCCGCCGGCGTGGGCGGCCGCACCGGACTGGTCGCCGTTACCGTGGCAGTACTGTTCGCCGCCGCGCTGCTGCTGGCGCCGCTGGCGGGAGCGGTCCCGGCCTATGCCACCGCCCCGGCTTTGATCTTCGTCGCAGGGTTGTTTGCCAAGGAACTGAAAGACATCGCCTGGGACGATGTCACCGAGGCCCTGCCCGCCCTGATCACGGCGCTGGCCATCCCCTTCACCTTCTCCATCGCGAGCGGCATCGGCATCGGCTTTGTCGCCTATGTCGTTCTCAAGCTGCTGACGGGACGTTGGCGAGAAGTCGGTGTTGGCGTGGGGGTAATTGCGCTGGCTTTCGCTACGAAAATCGCATTCGGGTTCTAGCCAATAACAATAATCGACAAATTGAATATTGCCGGGCTGTTATTGACACTTCTCGGAGCTATCGTCGCGGCCTCAGGCGTAATTATGAGCAAGCAAACGGCGATCGAACTCAGCAGCACTTATTGGGACGAAAATCTGCGTCTTAGAGCGGCGCTCCTCAAACAGTCCCGCACTGCAGCTGGCGGACTAGTTTTAGTTGCACTCGGAACAGCCCTCCAGCTTTGTGCTTTGCTGCTATCGCACAACTGAATCCAAAAGAGCTATTTAAAGCTCCAGCCAGTGGAAGCCGATAGCGGCATAGAACGCCACCCAGATCACCGCTGCGATCACCGTAGCGACCCTCGCCTTCTTCCAGAGCATCGGATTGAGCGGCGCGCCGCTTTCGGGGTCGCGTTCGCTGCCCAGCCCCACGGGCAACAGGCAGAACAGGCACAGGAACCACAGCACCGCATAGGCGCTGAACAGCACGATATAGTGCAGCATGATCGCCATGGTCACAGCTCGCTTACCAGCACACGCGTGATGGGCTTCTTGCCCCAGGCGTCATGGGCGGCGCGGCGGGCGGCGCGGCGGACATTCTCGGTCAAATCGTCGATGTCGCTCTTGCGGTTGCCGTCGATGGTGGCTTCCACCGCCTTCAGCACCGCTTCCTCCACCGGCTCGGGCATGCCTTCGCCCAGCACCACCGGCGGGGCGGCGATGCGGCCCTTGTGATCCACCACCAGCGCTACCACCAGCAATCCGCCAAAGGCCATGGCGCGGCGATCCTTGGCCAGGCCCTCGCCCTCCGCCACCAGAATCCGGCCATCCATGTGGATGCGGCCCGAGGGCACTTCGTCGATCAGTTCGGGGCGGCCCGGCGCCAGGCGGAACATCTGGCCATTCTCGGGCACCATCGCCTGCGGCACCTGCAGCTCGCGCGCCAGTTTGGCGTGGCTGACCTGGTGGCGCATTTCGCCATGCACCGGCAGCGCCAGCTTCGGCCTGATCCAGCGATACATCTGGGCCAGCTCGCCGCGGCAGGGATGGCCCGACACATGCACGTCATGGTCGTCGGCGGTCAGCAGGGCAATGCCGCGCCCCGCCAGCTGGTTCTGGATCTCGGCGATGGCCAGTTCGTTGCCCGGAATGACGCGGCTGGAAAAGATCACCGTGTCGCCTTCACTCAGGCTCACATGGGGATGGCTGCCGTGGGCGATGCGCGCCAGCGCGGCGCGCGGCTCGCCCTGGCTGCCGGTGCACAGGTACAGCACCTTGTGCGCCGGCATGTCGGCGACCTCGGTCTCGTCCAGGATGGTGGGAAAGTCCTTCAGGTATCCGGTCTCTCGCGCGGCGGACACCATCTTCTGCATCGAGCGGCCGACCAGCGCGACGCGGCGGCCATGCGCCTTGGCCGCGCGCGCCACCGTGTCGAGGCGCGCCACATTGGAGGCAAAGCCCGTCACCGCCACCCGGCCCTTCAGGGTGCCGATCAGTTCGGTCAGTGTTTCGCGCACTTTGGCTTCAGAGCCGGAGCTGCCGGACACCAGCGCATTGGTGGAATCGCATACCAGCGCCAGCACGCCTTCATTGCCCAGCTTTTCCAGTGCTTCGACATCGGTCGCCTCGCCCAGCATGGGATCGGGATCGATCTTCCAGTCGCCGGTATGGGCCACCACGCCCAGCGGCGTGCGGATCGCCAGCAGGTTGGGTTCCAGGATGGAATGGGTGATGGAAATGAAATCCACCTCGAACGGGCCCAGCTTGAGCTTGC
Organism: uncultured Alphaproteobacteria bacterium; assembly: GCA_903902075.1. Lineage (GTDB taxonomy): Bacteria > Pseudomonadota > Alphaproteobacteria > Micropepsales > Micropepsaceae > Rhizomicrobium. The sequence continues at coordinate 7,598 of CAIUTH010000225.1, read as the reverse complement.
CGCCCACCGGCACTTCATGGACATGGACCTTCGAGGTCAGGCCCGCTTCGTCCAGCTTGCCGGTGATCAGGCGGGCGGTGAAGGGCGTCGCATAGATCGGGCAACGCAGCGACGGCCACAAGGGCGCGATGGCGCCGATATGGTCTTCATGCGCGTGGGTGGCGATGATGGCCAGGACATTTTCCCGCCGCTCCACCAGGTAGCGGATGTCGGGCATGATGAGGTCGACACCCGGCGTATTGCCTTCGCGCCCGAACAGCACGCCGCAATCGACGATGATCCATTGCCGGTCATTCTCGGGCCCGAAGCCATAGGCGTTGAAATTCATGCCGATCTCGCCCGACCCGCCCAGCGGCAGGAAGACAAGTTCGTCTTGCTTTGTCATGCGATCCATTACGCCTTTGCCGCCTTTTGGGCGTTTCGTGCGTGGATCAGCATCAGCCCGCGCATGGTGAGGTCCGGATCGATATGCTCGATGGCCGGGATGTCGGGCCGGAACAGGTGCGACAGGCCGCCGGTCGCCACCACCGTCATGGGCTTGCCGTACTCGGCCTTGATGCCGTTGATCAGGCCGGTGATCAGGCCAACATAGCCCCAATAGACGCCGGACTGCATGCTGGAGGCGGTGTCGCGGCCGATAACCTTTTGCGCGCGGCTGATGGCGACACGCGGCAGCAGCGCGGCGGCCTGGTGCAGCGCCTCGATCGACAGGTTGGCGCCCGGCGCGATCACGCTGCCGTCAAAGGCGCCGTCCGCAGACACGATGTCGAAGTTGGTGGCGGTGCCGAAATCCACCACGATCACCGCCCCCTTGTAGGTGGCATGGGCCGCCACGGTGTTGCACAGCCGGTCGGCGCCCACGGTTTCGGGATGATCGACCTTGGGGCGCGGTCCCAGGTCCAGCGCCGGATCGCCCACCCGCAGCGGCTCGGTCTTGAGATACTTGCGGCACATGTCGCGCAAATCGAACAGCACCGCCGGCACCACGGTGGCGATGATGGCGGCGTCCAGGTCGGCGAAGGACAGGCCGTCCAGCGCCAGGAGCTGGCCCAGCCACACGGCATATTCGTCGGCGGTGCGGGAAACCTGCGTCACCGCCCGCCATTGGGCGCGCATCTTTTCGCCCTCGTAGAGCGCAAAGACGATGTTGGTATTGCCGGCGTCGATGGCGAGCAGCATCAGAAGAACACCTCGCCCGCCGCGATGGCGCGCACGTTGCCTTGTTCGTTCAGCAGCAGCGCGCCCGAGGCATCGATGCCTTCGAACACGCCGTGGCGGGTTTCATGCGGCAGCCGCGCGCGGATCGGCGCGCCCAGTCCCCCGGCCCGCGCCAGCCAGGCGGCGCGTATGGTCTCAAACCCCTTGTTCATCCAGGCATCATACCAATGGGCGAAGCGCGCGGCGAGGACGGTCAGGGCCTTCTCGGATGACGGCGCTGCAATGCCCAGCTGCGCCAGGGAGGTGGCGGGGAATTCGGTGCCTTCGGGCGCGCCGGCCAGGTTGACGCCGATGCCAATGGCCAGCCAACCGGGACCGGCTTCCAGCAGCAGGCCCGCCAGCTTCTTGCCGTCTGCCAGCACATCATTGGGCCATTTGACGGTGATGTCGGCGTCTGGCGCGAAATGCGATGCCATTTCGGCTGCTGCCAGCGCGGCGACGAAGGACAGTTGCCCCACGATGGCGGTCGGCGCATCGGGGCGCAGCAGCAGGGTGGTGGCGAGGTTGCCGGAATTGGTTTCCCACACCCGGCCCCGGCGGCCACGGCCGGCGGTCTGGCGGTCGGCGGCGATCCAGACGGGACCCGTTTCGCCAGACGCAGCCAGGCGCTGCGCCTCGCTGTTGGTGGAATCCAGTTCACCGTGCCGGATTTTTCGGTAGCCCGGGGGCCAGGAAATCAAGGAAGCAGCGCCTTGGCGGCGGCATCCGCGGCAGTGATCACCGGCGAGGCGGCAAAGATGAACAGCAGTGCGACCACGCCGGACAAGACCATGATGGCGCGCGAGCCAAGACCGCTGACGGCATCAAAGGCCGGCGCCGGTTCATCGAAGAACATCACCTTCACCACCTTGAGGTAGTAGACTAGGCCCACGGTGCTGGCGAGCACGCCCAGCACGGCGGGGATCAGCAAGCCCGCCTGGATGGCGGCGAGGAAGACGTAGAACTTGGCTAAGAAGCCGGCCAGCGGGGGCAGGCCCGCCAGGCTGAGGAACAGCATCGAGAAGACCACGGCCAGCCTGATGTCGGTGCGCGCCAGCCCGGCCAGGTCGGAGATATTCTCCACCGCCTTGCCGTTCCGCTTCATCGCCTGGATGCAGGCAAAGGCGCCCAGGTTGGTGAAGACATAGATCGCCAGATAGATCAGCACGCCGCGCGCGCCCAGCGAGGTGCCGGCCGCCAGGCCCAGCAGCGCATAGCCCATGTGGCCGATGGAGCTGTAGGCCATCAGGCGCTTGATGTTGGTCTGGCCGATGGCGGCGAACGCGCCGAGCGCCATGGACAGCACCGAGATGAAGACGATGATCTGGCGCCACTGGTGGATCAGGTCGGGGAACGGCGTCAGGATGGCGCGCAGGAAAAGGCACAGCGCCGCAACCTTGGCGGCGGTGGCGAAATAGGCGGTGATCGGGGTGGGCGCGCCTTCATACACGTCGGGCGTCCACATGTGGAACGGCACGGCGCTGACCTTGAACGCCAGGCCCGAGATCAGGAACACGATGCCGAAGATCACGCCCAGGCTGGGGGCGCCGTCATGGGTGACAGCGGCGATGGCGGAAAAGTCCACGCTGCCGGTAAAGCCATAGATCAGCGATATGCCGTACAGCAGCATGCCGGACGACAGCGCGCCCAGCACGAAATACTTCAGGCCCGCTTCGGTGGAGCGCAGGTGATCGCGGTTGAAGGCCGCCAGCACGTACAGCGCAAGCGACTGCAGTTCGAGCCCCATATAGAGCGACAGGAAGCTGGAGGCCGACACCATCAGCATCATGCCGAGGGTCGCCAGCAGCATGATCACCGGCAATTCGAAGCGCGACAGCTGGATCTCGGAAAAGAACTCGTCCGCCAGCAGGATGGACAGCGCCGCGCCGGCCAGGATCAGCACCTTGGCGAAGCGCGAGAAGCCATCGGCGATGAAGGCATTGTGGAAGGCACTCGCATGATCCGGGCCCATCACGGTGGCAGCACCGGCAGCCACCAGAAGCGCGATGGCGCCCCAGCTGACGGCAGGGGCACTTTTTTCACCCGTGATGGCGCCGAACAGCAGCAGGCCCATGGCGCCGATCGCCAGGATCAGTTCGGGCAGCAGAACGAGAAGATCGGCCTGAAGGTTCACCGGCCTGCTCCTTTGTGCAATTCCGCAACGACTTTCGCGTGATCCATTGCCAGCGCGGTCTTGTTGTCGGCGATCAGCTTGGCCACGGCGGGCGTGGTCACGTCGGTCACCGGCCTGGGATAGAAGCCCAGCGCGATGGTGATCACCACCAGCGGCGCCAGCAGCGCGATCTCGCGCGCGTTGAGGTCCTGAATGGTCTGCAGGCTAGGCTTGACCAGCGACCCGAAGAGAATGCGGCGATACAGAAACAGCGCATAGGCCGCCGACAGGATCACGCCGGTGGCCGAGAAGATCGCCAGCCAGCTGTTGTGCAGGTAGGCGCCCAGCATGGTCAGGAATTCGCCGATGAAGCCCGAGGTGCCCGGCAGGCCGACATTGGCCAGGGTGAACACCAGGAAGAAGGCGGCATAAAGCGGCATGCGGTTGACCAGCCCGCCATAGGCGGCGATGTCGCGGGTATGCATGCGGTCATAGACAACGCCCACGCAGAGGAACAGCGCGCCCGACACCACGCCATGGCTGAGCATCTGGAAGATGCCGCCTTCCACGCCCTGGTGCGTCAGGGTGAAGATGCCAAGCGTGACAAAGCCCATATGCGCCACGGACGAATAGGCGATCAGCTTCTTCATGTCCTCCTGCGCCAGCGCCACCAGCGAGGTGTAGATGATGGCCACGATGCTCATGGTGAACACCAGGGGCGCGAACATCTCGGTCGCGGAGGGGAACATGGGCAGGGAGAAACGCAGGAAGCCGTAACCGCCCATCTTCAGCAGGATGCCGGCCAGGATCACCGAACCGGCGGTGGGCGCTTCGACATGCGCGTCGGGCAGCCAGGTATGGACCGGCCACATCGGCATCTTGACCGCGAAGCTGGCGAAGAAGGCCAGCCACAGCCAGGTCTGCATGACGACGGGGAAATGCACCCCGTTCAGCAGCACGGCGATGTCGGTGGTGCCGGTGTACCAGTACATGCTCATGATCGCGAGCAGCATCAGCACCGAGCCGATGAAGGTGTAGAGGAAGAACTTGAAGCTGGCATAGACGCGCCGCTTGCCGCCCCAGATGCCGATGATCAGGAACATCGGGATCAGGCCGGCTTCGAACAGCACGTAGAACAGCACCAAGTCGAGGGCGCAGAACACGCCGATCATCATGGTTTCCAGCACCAGGAAGGCGATCATGTATTCGGCGACGCGGGTCTCGACGCTTTCCCAGCTGGCGGCGATGCAGAAGGGCATCAGGCCGGCGGTCAGGACCACGAACAGCATGGAAATGCCGTCCACGCCCATGTGGTAGGAAATGCCGCCGCCCAGCCAGTTGGCCTTCTCGACCATCTGGAAGCCGGGATTGGCATTGTCGAACCCGGCCCACATCACCAGCGACAGCGCGAACACGATGATGGTGGTGCCCAGCGCGATCCAGCGCGCGGATTGAGCCCTGGGCATCGCCAGGATGGCCAGCGCACCCAGCAGGGGCACGAATGTGACAAGAGAGAGAATGGGAAGGCTCACAGCGCACCTCCCGCGATCTTGAACCAGGTGACCAGTGCCACCACCCCCAGCAGCATCGCCAGGGCATAATGATAGATATAGCCGGTCTGCAGACGCACCGCGCCGCGCGCCGTGTCCAGCACCCGGGCGGCGATGCCGTCAGGGCCCAGCCCGTCGATCACCGTGCCGTCGCCGCGCCTCCACAGGAAGCGGCCGAGCTTGAGCGCAGGGCGTACGAACAGGAAGTCATACAGTTCGTCGAAGTACCATTTGTTGAACAGGAACAAATAGAGCATGCCCCGACGGTCGGCGAGCTTCTTGGGCAGGCTGGGGTGCAGGATGTAATAATAGAAGGCGATCAGGAAGCCAATGATGGTGACGATCAGCGGCGCCAGCTCGACCCACATGGGCAGCTCGCCCTCCTCGCCGTGACCCACGAACAGCGAAGCGCGCCAGAACTCGTGGGCGCCCTCGCCCACAAAGAAGTGGAAGAAAGCGGCGCCAGAAAACAGCGCGCCCAGCGCCAGGATACCCAGCGGAACCAGCATCACCAGCGGCGATTCATGGACCTCTTCCAGCTTGGGCAAACGATGCTGATGAACGTGGGAATGGCCGGTATCTTCCTCGCCCCGCAGCGGCTCGTCATGTTCTTCGTCATGATGGACCTCGTGCGGATCCATGTCGGCGCCCCGGTAGCGGCCATGGAAGGTCATCAGGAACTGGCGCCAGGAATAGAAGCTAGTCATGCCGGCCGAGACGATCAAGAGAATGAAGGCGTAAGTGCCGATGCCGCTGTGGGCGGCGAATTCGTCATTGATGATGGTATCCTTGGAATAGAAGCCCGCCAGCCCGGCGCTCAGATAGGGGATACCCACACCGGTCAACGCTAGGTTGCCGATCAGCATCATCGCCCAGGTGAAGGGAATGGCGCGCGCCAGGCCGCCCATCTTCCGCATGTCCTGTTCGTGATGCATGGAATGGATCACCGCGCCGGCGCTGAGGAACAGCAGCGCCTTGAAGAAAGCATGGGTGAAGAGGTGAAACATGGCGGCGTTGTAGGCCGACACGCCGGCGGCGGCGAACATGTAGCCCAGCTGCGAGCAGGTGGAATAGGCAATCACCCGCTTAATGTCGTTTTGGAACAGGCCGACGGAGGCGGCGAAGAAGGCGGTGGTGGCGCCGATGAAGGTGACGAACTCCAGCGCCACGGGCGACAGCTGGAACATGGGCGAGCAGCGGCAGACCAGGAACACGCCGGCCGTCACCATGGTGGCGGCATGGATCAGCGCCGAAACGGGGGTCGGGCCTTCCATCGCATCCGGCAGCCAGGTGTGCAGGCCCAGCTGCGCCGACTTGCCCATCGCGCCCACGAACAGCAGCAGGCACAGGGTGGTCAGGATGTCGACATGGTGGCCGGCAAACTCGAAGCTCTTGCCCACGAAATGGGGGGCGGCGGCAAAAACGCTGTCGAAGTCCAACGTGCCGAACACCGCCCAGATGCCGAAGATGCCCAGCGCAAAGCCAAAGTCGCCGACGCGGTTGACGATGAAGGCCTTCATGGCCGCGGCATTGGCGGACGGGCGGGTGTACCAGAAACCGATCAGCAGATAGGACGCCAGGCCCACGCCTTCCCAGCCGAAAAACAGCTGCAGGAAATTGTTGGCCGTCACCAGCATCAGCATGGCGAAGGTGAACAGCGACAGATACGAGAAGAAACGCGGCCGATGCGGGTCTTCGTGCATGTAGCCGATGGAATAGAGGTGCACCAGTGATGACACGCCGGTCACCACCACCAGCATCACCGCGGTGATGGTGTCAATCCGCACGGTCCAGTCCACGGCAAAGGCGCCGGAATGGATCCAGGGCAGGACGGGAATGATGTAGCTGTGGCCCTGGATGGCCACGTCATAGAAGGCGACGCCCGACAGGGCGGCGGCGGCGAACAGGCAGCCGGTGGTCACCAGTTCGCTTGCGCGGGCGCCGATGATGCGGCCGAACAACCCCGCGATGGCGGAACCGAGAACGGGCAGGAAGACGATCAGCGAGTACATCTCAGCCCTTCATCAGATTGACGTCCTCAACCGCGATGGTGCCGCGGTTGCGGAAATAGACGACCAGGATGGCAAGGCCGATGGCGGCCTCGGCGGCGGCCACGGTCAGGATGAACAGCGCGAACACCTGCCCCACCAGGTCGCCCAGGTAGGTGGAGAAGGCGACGAAGTTGATGTTCACCGCCAGCAGGATCAGTTCCACCGACATCAGGATGATGATGATGTTCTTGCGGTTCAGGAAAATGCCCAGCACCCCGATGGTGAACAGGATGGCGGCGACGGTCAGATACTGGGTCAAGCCGATGGTCATCAGGCGCCCTCTCCCGGCTTGAGATCATGCATGTCCACCGCCATGGCGGCGGTGCGCGCATTCTGGACGCTGATCACCTGGCGGCGCACACCGGGACGCGTGCGCAAGGTCAGCACGATGGCGCCGATCATGGCCACCAGCAGCACCAGGCCGGCGATCTGGAAGTAATAGACGTAGTCGGTGTAGAGAATGCGGCCCAGCGCCTGGGTATTGGACAGGCCAGCCGGGGTGGCATGGGCCTTGGCGGCGACGATGGCGGGCTTCAGGACCCACACGCTGCCGGCCATCACCAGCTCGGCCACCAGGATCAGCCCCATCAGCGCGCCGAAGGGCAAATATTGCAGGCTGCCGCGCTTCAGTTCGGCGAAGTCGATGTCCAGCATCATCACCACGAACAGGAACAGCACGGCGACGGC
>CAIUTH010000224.1 GCA_903902075.1 uncultured Alphaproteobacteria bacterium | reverse complement strand
CTTGCCGTCCGGCGACAGCTTGGTGACGGTCAGGCCCTTGGCTCCGTCCTTGGAAATGGCGCCGTCGGTGACCCAGACATTGCCCTTGGCGTCTACGTGCAGGCCGTGCGGAAACACGAACAGGCCGGCGCCGATGCTCTTGATTGCTTTGCCGGTCGCCGGATCGAGCTGCACGATGGGCGCCTTGTCCGAACCGTCGCAGCTGTTGGCGCCGCAGCGGTCGATCGCCCAGATCTCGCCATGCGGACCGCGCTCGATGCCGGCGCTGGAACCCCACGGTGCCCCGGCCGGCGGCGTCGCCCACTGATGTTCGGGCGCGCCATAGGGGCTGGTCAGGTCGGCCGCCGAGGCGGCGAACGGAATGCAGACCAGAGCCAGCGCAAGACGGATTTTCAAGTTGTACTTCCTTCCCCAGCGGGCCGATTCCAGCCCGGTTTTGAGGGACGCTATCCCCCGGTTACAGGCGCGTCAAAGGCAGTAAAACTGCGACGAACTCGCATCTGAGGGTGCGCCGCAGCATACTTGTTATCAGGTTCCCTTCTTGAGATTGTCGCCACAGAAATAACGCGGAATCATTGTCATGAAAATTCTGGTTACGGGCGCGGGCGGCATGATCGGCCGCAAGCTGGTGGAGCGCCTGGTTGCGGACAAGACGCTGGGCGGCAAGCCGATCACCGCTCTCACCCTGGTGGACGTGGTGGAATCGCCGATTCCGGCCGGTGCGCCCAAGGACACCAAACCGATCGTCACCGATTTTTCCGAACCCGGCGTGTCCACCACCCTGATCGCCGAACGCCCCGATGTGATCTTCCACCTGGCCGCCATCGTCTCGGGCGATGCGGAAGCCAATTTCGAGAAGGGCTACAAGATCAACTTCAACGGCAGCTGGTCGCTGTTCGAAGCCATCCGCCTGGAAGGTCAATCAGCACCCTACAAGCCGCGCTTTGTCTTCGCCTCGTCCCTGGCGGTGATCGGCCCGCCCTTCCCCGACCCCGTGCCCGATGAATTCGCCCCCACGCCCAGCACCAGCTATGGCACGCAAAAGGCGATGACCGAGCTGATGCTGGCCGATTACAGCCGCAAGGGATTCCTGGACGGTGTCGGCGTGCGCCTGCCCACCATCTGCATCCGCCCGGGCAAGCCCAACAAGGCGGCGTCGAGCTTCTTCTCCGGCATCCTGCGCGAACCCCTGGCCGGCCAGGAAGCGCCGCTGCCGGTGGGCGATGAGGTGCGCCACTGGTTCGCCTCCCCGCGCGCCGCGGTCGGTTTCTTCATCACCGCCGCCACCATCGACACCTCCTCGCTGGGCGTACGCCGGTCCATGACCATGCCGGGCGTCTCGGCCACCGTGGGCGAACAGATCGAAGCCTTGCGCAAGGCGGCCGGCGACAAGGCCGTGGCGCTGATCAAGCGCGTCGATGATCCCTTTGTGTCCAAGATCGTGCAGGGTTGGGCCGGGCGCTATGACGCCAGGCAGGCCGCCAGCCTGGGCTTCAAGGCGGAAAAGAATTTCGACGAGATCATCAAGGTCTATCAGGAAGACGAGATGGCCCAATGAAGCTGTCCCGGCGCCACAGTCTTTCCTTGCTGCCGGCGCTGGTGGCGACCGGTGCGTCAGCCCAGCCCGTTGGCGAGCGAAGCGTATCCTTGAAGCTGGTGGTGCTGGATATCGGCGGCACCCTGATCGGCGATCACGGTGAAGTGCCCGACGCCATGCTGGGCGCCTTTTCGCGCAAGGGCATCACCGTCACGCCGCAGGAGTTCAGCGGCTGGCGCGGCGCCTCCAAGCGCGGCATGGTCAAGCACTTTGTCGAGGAGCGCGGGCCCACAACCGGCCGCGCAGCGTTGGAAGAAGCGATCTATGCCGACTTCACCAGCAAAGTCTCCAAGGCGTATGAAAATGTGCAGCCCATTCCCGGCGCCGAAAAGGCGTTGCAGGAACTGGCCGCCATGAAACTGCTGTTGTGCACCACCACCGGCTTCGACCGCGCCCTCACCAGTCAGGTTCTATCTCATTTGGGTTGGCAGCATTACTTCGTCGCCAGCATCACTAGCGACGACGTGGCCGATGGGCGGCCAGCGCCCTACATGCTGTTCCGCGCCATGGAAGCGGCGCATGTGAATGACACTGCCGACGTGCTGGCGGTGGGCGACACCCCGCTGGACCTACAGGCGGCCGCCAATGCCGGCATCGCCGGGGTCGGCGTCTATTCCGGTGCCGCGCCGGAAAGCCGCTTGCGCCAGGAAAAAAGCATCGCTGTCCTGCCCAGCGTGGCAGACCTGCCGGCGCTGATCCGCAAGGGCTTGCCGCGCCGCTAGCGGTACGTCAGGTCGTCCACACGGCCCAGGTCGGTGTTCATCACCCCCAGGGTGACGATGGCGAAGGTCAGAACCTCGGTACCTTTTTCCAGGTGACCGGAAACGGTGGTACCCTTGTTGTCGCCCAGCGCCAATATGATGTGCGCGTGGATGACCCCGTTCACGACATAACCGTTCATGCCGATGAAATCGGCGGGCGTGTTGGGCGCGCTGACGAACATGTCGGGCACCGGATAGTCCCGCCCCGCCACATTGTGGAAACGGTAGCCGCGCACCGAGCCGATGCCGGACAGGATCACCGCATTCTTGATGTTCTGCGCCTTGACCTGCTTTTCCATCTCGGTGAGCAGGTCGGTCT
>CAIUTH010000223.1 GCA_903902075.1 uncultured Alphaproteobacteria bacterium | reverse complement strand
CTGATGGCGGTGCCCGCCGCGCGCCGCGCCGTGGCGCTGTACCAGATCGGCGAGACGGAATTTGTCGGCCCCGAACTGAACCGCGCCTTCGTGAACAACAATGAGCGGCTGGACCCGGGCATGGCGGCGCTAGCGCGCGCCATCGGCGTGCCCAATGTCGAGTTGCGCGCCAGCGAGGCCAGCGCGGCGCACGGCATCATGCTGACCGGCCTGTTCCCGGTGCCGCCTTACAAGCCCGATGGCGGCTATCGCATCGACTCATCGCTGGTACTGGCCTTTGCCCGCATCGAAAGCCGCTTCCAGACCCAGGCCACCTCGCCGGTCGGCGCGCGCGGACTGATGCAGGTGATGCCCGCCACCGCCGCCAAGCTGGGCGTCACCGATCCCGACACGCTGTATGATCCGGGCACCGCCCTGTCGGTGGGCCAGCGCTACATCGAACAGCTGCTGGGCCGCCTGGATGGCAACCTGCTAGAATTGGGTGGCGCCTATAACGCCGGACCGATGGCGGTGGACCGCTGGCGCACCACCAAGGCGGGCGGCAACGATCCCTTGCTGTTCGTGGAAAGCATTCCGGTGGCCGAGACGCGCTCTTACGTGAAACGGCTGATGGCCTATCACTGGCTGTATCGCCGCCGCTTCGGCCAGGATGCGATGAGCCTGCAGGAAACTGCCGCCGGCGCGTGGCCGACCTACCGGCCGGCGCAAGGCACAACCGCCGCCACGGCGACCGGCCTTCGCACCAGTTCCCAATAAGCGTAGGCGCGAGCCGAAGCGCCCAATAAAAAAGTTTAGAGCAGCGATACCAGCCGCGACGGCACGCGCAGCACGTGCAGCAGCGTCAGCGTGAAGCCGCGCAAGGCGCTCTTGGGCGCGCGCGGCACATTCACCGCGCGGGAACGCAGCACGATCAGCCGGCGGCGCCCGATGCGGCGGGCAATGTCGGCATCTTCCATGTCCGCCAGGGCGCGATAGCCGCCGATCTTCTGGTAGAGCCGCTTGGGGATCAAAAGCCCCTGGTCGCCATATGGCAGCGCCAGCAGCGAGGCGCGCAAATTCGCCTTGGCTTCGGCGCGGCGCGCTTCACCGCCGAAATCCTCCCGCGCGAAACGGAACACCGCGGCGCGCGGCCGTTCCATGATTTCCTGGCCGATGAAAGATTCTGCTTCCACTTCCCAGCCCGGCTCCAGCGCGGTTTCCGGATGCAGGAACAGGACCCAGTCGCTGCGCGCGATGGCGGCGCCTTCCACCATCTGGATGCCGCGGCCCTTCTTGGCATGAACGATATGGGCGCCGGCGGCATCGGCGATCTCCAGTGTGGCATCGCTGGAACCGGCATCGCTGACAATCACTTCGCGCACCACGCCGCGCACCGCCGCCCCGATCAGGCTGTCGAAACAGCGCGGCAGCAGGCGTTCGGAATTGGACGTGGGAATAACGACTGAAATCATTCAGTCATAATGGCGCAATTGCTGCGCTGCGCCAAAAGAAAATGCGCCGCAGGCCAGGAGTGGTTAAAGTCGTACCCGGAACTATGAAGGTCTTTTAATCTGCCTACTTCACAGGCACCGCATAGGCCTTGAAGTTGCCCGGGTCCTTGTCCTTCAGGGCCGGATCGCGCTGATAATTCAGCTTGGCTTCCAGCACATAGGCAGTCCCGCCCACCACCGTCACGGCCGTCGGCAGCATATAGCCGCCCTTCACCACCGTGATGTTGGCACTATTACCCGACACCGTCACTTCATCCAGGCGGCCATTGCCGTCCTTGCCGCGGCCTTCAACCATCAGGATCTTGCCGGACGACGACAGGCGCATACCGTCAGGCTGGTAGATGTCCGTCGAGGTCGCCAGGTTCACACCCTTGCCCGCCGAGCCATCGGCGTTCATGGGAATGCGGATCAGGTGATTGCCATTATAGGTGTTGGTGTAGAGCGCATCGCCCTGCCACACCAACCCGTCCAGCGAGGAGTCCGACTTGTCGTTGGTGTACCACACGGTCAGCGCGTCGCTGCCGGCGGCCAGCTTCAGCACGCGGCCGCCCTTGGTGTCGGTGAGATAGGCGTCGCCGCCCTTCATCGCGATGTCGTTGCAGAAGCCGCCGCCGGGAAGCTCATGAGTCTTCAGCAGCGCGGCGGTCTTGAGCGAGAAAGTCTTCAGGTAGGCATGATCGCCATTGTTGTCGCAGACATAGAGCGTGCCCTTGTCCGCCAGCACGCCCAGCACTTTGCCGAAGTTGCCGACCTCCTTGCTGATCCAGGTCTTGGCCGAACGTTCGCCCGGCAAGGCGCGATAGACCGCACCCAGATTCATCGAGCCGATATAGATCGTGCCATTCGGCGTGGAGGTCAGGCTTTCGGGAAACGCCATCGGCACATCTACTGTGATGTCGGCGGCAAAGGCCGGCACAGTGAGCGCGGCAAGGATTGCGGCGGCGGCGAACAGTTTCATGGCGTGTCCCCTTATTATTATCGGGCGGGGTTCTAGCACAGCAGCGGGGGGGGCTTTAAGGGCGCGTGCCG
>CAIUTH010000222.1 GCA_903902075.1 uncultured Alphaproteobacteria bacterium | reverse complement strand
GCGCCCAACTGGGCCATCTGCCCAAATAGCTGCTCCCAGCGGCTGGACGAACGGGGCGTTCCTAAAAACTGGCTGGAGGAATGGCAGGCGGTACAAACCTGCTGCACCGCCTTTGAATCTGCCGGACTGTCGTCCAGATCCGACGCGGTCTTGATGGCCACCAATTCCTTGGCGGGATCTATGACAGGTCGCGCCGGCAACTGTGCCATGGCTGCGCCAACACCCAGCAGGGCCAGCAAAGCAGCAGAAAGAAGAACCCGGCCACCTTGCGGCGACCGGGTGAAAGCAAACCCGGACCTCATGCTATTTAGTGGCTTCCTTGGTCTGCTTCGCCGTCGCCGCCATTCTGGCGGCATAGGCCTGTGGATCACCGATCGCGAACTCGTTGACCTTGCGCACCAGATGGCCATTCAGGTCGAAGGCCAGGTCCAGGACCTTTTCGCTGTCCATCAGCCGGCCATACTCGTCACGCAGCAGGCCCACGATTTTGTGGGTCTTCACGTCCACCACGTCGCCAGAGGCCATGTAAGCCAACTTGCCGTCCAGTCCCATGGTGATCCAGCCATTGGGCGCCTCGGTCTTGATGGACTTGGTCAGGTCCAGCTTCGGCTCAGCGCCGGTATTGTCATAGACCAGGACCTGGTTGTTGATGGCGTCGGGAATCCAGATTTCGCTTTCATCGGGCGTCATGGCGATGCCGTGCATAGGCGCGCCATGGCCGAAGAAATGCTGGTTGGGATCGGCCCATTTGGCCTTCCACATCTCGGCCGGCGCCTCGACGCGCTTGATCACCTTGCGAGTCTTCACATCGGCGATCTCGAAACCGAGCAGGTTGTTGAGATTGGCATAGACCTTGGTGGCGTCGTGGTTGATGACAAAGACGCGGATATGGTCGGAGAAGGTGACGGTGCCGGTCGGCTTCATCGTGGCCATGTCGGCGATGGTCATGGTGTTGCCGTTGGGCGCGGCGAAGATCGTCTTGCCGTCCGGGCTCATGTTCATGTTGTGGTTGAACATGCTCTGGGGCGTGGGGATGATGCCCTTGACCACGCCGGTCCGCGCATCAATCACGCGATGGAAGTTCTTGAGGTCCGATCCCACATCCAGGGTCAGGCCATCGGGCGTGACCTGGCCGCGCTCGCAGCAGGTGCCGGGCTCATAGGCGTTCGCCCACACGACTTTTTCGGTCAGCAGGTCGATGGCGTAGAGATGCCCGCGGGTGGAAACATAGACCATGTTGGTGGCGGTGCTGGCCGCCATGCCGGCGATGGATTCGAGCGGCAGCGGCGCGGGCTTGTTCTCGAAGGTGATGCGTTTGACGAAGGTGTAATTCTTCTTGGCGTCCAGCACGACGATGCTGCCGGGCACCGCGGCATAGATCAGTTCCTTTTCACCCAGGGTGAAGCCGCGCCCCGGGCCATAGCGGCGGCCGTCGGATTCACCGGCCGTGCGATAAGGATGGTCGACAGTGTTGACGGTCGAGCCTGGCTTGAAGCACTGCAGCGCACCGTCCAGCACGCCGTTGCAGGGCATGCCATTGGCGTCCAACTTGGGCTTGCCCTGCCCCTGGGCGCCGGCGGCAAACATGGCGAGTACCGCGCAGGACGCAGCGGCCGCTAAAGCGTGGCGAATTTTCATCAGACGTCTCCCCAGAGCATTCGTGTTGGGCTTCGTTACCCTATTCAAGCAATGCTATTCCCGCATGTGAAACTTAGCAACATCGCGGCTTCGCGCTCAGGCGCGCCGATACGCATCCAGGTAACGATGGGATGACGCCCGGATCAGCTGCTCCTACGCTGATTGCCGTCAATTGGGTCCAGCTTCCCTACCGCGCGCTATTCCACAAACAAGAGCCGACCGAACCGGTCCGGATAATGCGGGTCAGGCTTCACCATGCCCGAATCCGACCATTGCGAAAGCCGGCGGTTGGGTTCGGTTCCATCCCAACGATTCATGTTTGCAATCCAGCGGTCGCCGACCTTCGGCACGGGATTATCCGTCAGATCGGCAAACGCGCGCCACGGGATCGACACTTCAAGGTTCCAACCATGGTCTTGATCGCTGTTTTTGTTGAGCGTTCCCTGGCTAGAAACAGCCAGTCGCACGCCGGGCAGGTTGTAATTCTTTATGATGCGCTGCGGAAAAGGATAGAGGTAGTCATACAGGACAGCGCGGGCATTCATCTCCAGGCCCAGATACAGGTTCTTGACGCCCGGCGGAGCAATGAAGATTTCGACCGCATCATCCTTGTAGGTGGGATCGTCATGCTGGGCATACACAGCGGTGATATCGCCGTCCTCGCATTCGTAAGCGACATAGAGGTTTTCCTTATCCCAGGTCAGCCGGGCCACGGTCTTCTGCTTCTTTCCGGTCTGGTCGGTCCAGGGAAAGACGAAGGTCACCGGCTTGGCCGCTTGCCAGGCGGCATCGTCGAGCTTGCCGTCGATGCGCGGAGCAATCTTGGCGCGATGCACCTCGTATGTCGGACTCGGAGCCAGATTGGGCCGCTGGGCCTGCCCCAATGCGGGCGCCCCCGTCATGAGCGAAAGGCAGGCAGACGAGAGAAG
>CAIUTH010000221.1 GCA_903902075.1 uncultured Alphaproteobacteria bacterium | reverse complement strand
GCCGCTTCGACGTGATTGCGCCCGATCCGCGGGGTTACGGAAAATCGCGGCCGCCGCAGCGCGAATATCCACCCGATTTCTACCACCGTGATGCTGGCGACATGTTAGCACTGATGACGGCGCTGGGGCATGACCGCTTCGCCGTTATCGGCTGGAGCGACGGCGCCAACATTGCCACCATCATGGCCGCCACCGATCCCAAACGCGTGTCCAGGCTGGTGGTGTTCGGTGGCCAGTCCTTCCTGACGGCGGAGGAAATTGCCGCCCTCAACGATATCCGCAAGATTTCGGTCTGGTCGCCGCGCGCCGCGCAGGCGATGCGCGCTGTGTATGGCGATGAACTGGACGCTCTGTGGGACCGTTATGTTGCCGGGCAGGAAGCCTTGTTCAACGCCGGCGGCGATCTCTATGCCGGCCTGCTGGCCCAGGTGGCTTGCCCCACCCTGGTGCTGCACGGCGCCAAGGACCCCCTGGTCCCCGGCCTGCACCCAGAGGCCATCCATCGCGGTATCGCCGGCTCGCATCTGCACATATTTCCCGACGGCAAGCACAATATTCACCAGCGCTTTGCCGAGGACTTCAATGCCATGGTCCTTGCCTTCCTCACCCGGCCGGATTGAAGCCATGGCTGCAAAACCCGTATTCTTGCCCTATCATCGGGCATCAACGACAAGACCCGCAAAAGACAAAGGCTCCTCGTGACCGACCGGCTGATCTCGATTTTTCCCACCACCATACTGAACCGTCATCTGGACGGCATGGAGGAGGTCAACCAGCAGCTGTCCGCGCTGGTGGCGCAGATCGCGGCGACCGAACCCAACAATACCACCGGCACGACGACCGAGGGCGGCTTCCAAACCAAGGAAGACCTGTTCCAGCGTGACAATCCCGGCATCAATGCACTCAAGCCTCATATTCTCCAGGCGGTGCAGGAATATGCCAGCCATGTGCTGCGCCAGGAGTTGCAGCGTTCACCCGAAAAGGTGGACTTCATTCTCTGGGGCTGGGCGGTGTCGTACAAAGCGGGCCACACCCAGGGCCTGCATGTGCATCCGGGCGCCAATGTCAGCGGCGTCTATTATGTCAGCGCGCCGCCGTCGGCGCTGGCGCCGGGCGATATCGGCAAGATTTCCTTTTATGATCCGCGCGCCCGCGCCACCATGGTCCAGCTGCCCTATCAGGTGAACCGCCACCGCGTGGCGCCCGTTCCCGGCGACATGTACCTGTTTCCCTCCTGGCTGGAGCATTCGGTATCGGCATTCCAGGGCGAAGGAGAGCGGCTTTGCATCGCCTTCAACGCCAAGCTGATTTTGGAATAATTATAACAAAAGCAATGGTTTATGACCGTTGCACGGGGCCGCATGAGCAACGCCCTCAAGATTGAAAAGCTGCGCGCCACGGCGGGGACCCTGTACGCAGCGGGGCAGTGGGACGAAGCGGAAAAGCTCTGCCGCCGCGTCCTCGAATTGCATCGCACCGATCTTGCAGCGCGTACCATGATCGGCGAAATCCGCCTGAGCCAGGGCCGCGCGGCGGAGGCGCTGGCGATCTTTGATCCGCTGGTGGTGGAAGCACCCGGCGACGCCAGCATCCGCGCCCAGCGCGGCCTGGCGCTGCAGGATCTGGGCCGGCGGCAAGAAGCGCTGGCCGATTTCGACCAGGCGCT
>CAIUTH010000220.1 GCA_903902075.1 uncultured Alphaproteobacteria bacterium | reverse complement strand
TGGCGGCTTCGGCCTCGCGCTTGGCGCGGCGCAGGGATTCCTCGCGCTCCTTGATGGCGGTGAAGTCGGACAGGAAGATGATCGAGCCGCCTTCGGAGGTGGCGCTGCCGGTCATGCGCAGCCAGCGGCCATCGGCCAGCTCCAGTTCGGCGTGGCCCGAGGTGTTGATGTCTTCGCTTGGGGCCTGGGTGGGGGCAAGCTGGCCTTGGATGAGCCCCAGCGCGGTGTCGAACTGGGTGCCCGGCATCAGCTGATAGGCGATGGCGGGGAAAAAGCCGCGCAGGGTGGAGTTGGACATCACGATCTTGCCGTCCGGCGCCACCAGCATGACGCCTTCGCGGCTGGTCTCCAGCGCGTCCACCAGGCGGTTCTCGGCGGAGCGGCGCAGTTCTTTTTCCCGCGTCATGGCCTCGCGGATATTGTCCTGCATCACCGTCATGGAATTGAGCAGGGTGCCGGTTTCGTCGTGGCCGCCGCGCGGAATCGGTGTTTCCAGCTGGCCGTTGGCGATGCGGTCGGCGACGGTGGCGGCGGCACGCAGCGGCCGCACGATGCGGCTGCGCAGGAGCCAAGTCAGGCCCGCCGACAGCAACAATGCGAAAATGGTGATCGCGATGCTGGCATATTTGAAATGGCTGATATTGGTGACGGTCTGGCGGCGGCCGATATAGCTGTGATCGGTGTTGAACTCGATCAGCAGGTCGAATTCGTCGTCGATCTGCTGATCCAGATTTTCCAGCTCCTTTATGTCGCCGCGGGCGCGGGCAGCGCGCCAGCGTTCAAACAGGGGCTTGATCTTGGCGATGACCCTCTGCTCGTCTGCCTCAAGGCTGCGCTGGGCGGCGACATCCAGGTCGGCGCTGAAGGTGTCGGCCAGCTCGGTGATCTTCGCCGTGATGGCCGCGCGGTCTGCCGGCGCTGCATGTTCGAAACGCAACTCGGCCAGCTACATCTCGGTGAAATCGGTCTGGGCAGCGCGCGCATAGTTGATTGCCATCAACGGGCCGTCGAAAGTCGTCACCGCGATGGTGCCGGCCGCCGACAGCACGCCATAGCCCGCAAGCCCCATCACACCGATGATGGCACTCATGGCGGCGAAGGCGCCGAAGATTTTTGCGCCGATGGTGTATTTGGCAAGTTGCATTAACGGCCCGCAGGAAAACGATAAGAGTTTGACCTGTGCGGGGTTTATGGCGGCTTAAGTCCGGTTCCGGACCAGCCTGCGACCGCGCCCAAAAAACCGGCATTTCAGCGGCTATCTCACATGTACCGTCATGCGCATGGTGGGATGGATATGGCACCGGACCTGGAAGGTGCCCGATCTTGGAAAGGTCTCGTTAAGATTTTCGCCCGGGGCCTTCTCATCGGAATCGAACAGCCCGTCGACATAGATCTGGTGAATATAGCTGTCGTCGTTGGTGAAGGTGACGGCCTCGCCCCGGTTGACGGTGACATCGGTGGGACGGAAGGCGCGGCTTTTCTGGGTCACCACGGCATCAGCGGCGGCCGGGCCGATGGCAAGGACAAGACCGAACGCGGCAAGAAACAGCGCTTTCATGACGGGGTCCTAATTGGCATGCACCACAAGCTTCATCTTGGGATGGATGTGGCAGCGTACCTCAAAGGTACCCGCCTGGGGGAAGTTTTCCACCAGGGTCTGGCCCGGCACGCGCTCATCGGAATCGAACAGGCCGGTGACATAGATCTGATGGATGAACTCGTCATTGTTGGTGAAGGTCAGGCTTTCGCCCCGGCGGATGGTGATCTCGCCCGGATTGAAGCGGCGGCCTTTCTGCACGATGGTGGCATCGGCGAAGGCGCCAGAGGTCATCAGCGGCATCAGCAGCAAGAGACAGAACAGCGCTTTCATCGCGACACCACCTGGTGCTGCATCGGCGCCAGACGCGCCAGGAACCGGTTCTGGGTGGCGGACGGCAAGCCGATCCTGTCCATCGCATCCTGCAGATCTTCGACCACGGCGTTGAAATTGGCGTTGGTCAGGTTCAGGCCCTTGTGCGCCGCGGTCATGTCATGGCCCTTGTACGCGCACGGCCCGCCCGCCACCTGGCAGAACTGGACTTTGAATTCGGC
>CAIUTH010000219.1 GCA_903902075.1 uncultured Alphaproteobacteria bacterium | reverse complement strand
CGTGGGAGATCGGCCTGGCCGAGACCCAGCAGACCCTGCTGCTCAACGGCCTGCGCACACGCGTGGCTGTGCAGGCCGACGGTGGTCTGCGCACTGGCCGCGACGTGGCCATCGCCGCCCTACTGGGCGCAGACGAGTTCGGCTTTGCGACCGCCCCGCTCATCGCGGCGGGCTGCATCATGATGCGCAAGTGCCACCTGAACACCTGCCCGGTTGGCGTGGCGACGCAGGACCCGGTGCTGCGGGCGCGCTTCACCGGCCAGCCCGAGCACGTGATCAACTACTTCTTCTTCGTCGCCGAAGAGCTGCGCGAGATCATGGCGCAGCTGGGCTTCCGGACGATGGCGGAGATGATCGGTCAAGTCGAACGGCTCGATACGCACGATGCGGTTGACCATTGGAAGGCGGGCGGCGTCGACCTGTCCAAAATCCTGCACGCCGTGCGGCCCGAGGGCCAGAAGGGCTTCTGGAACATGGACCGGCAGGACCATGGCCTGGGCAAGGCTCTGGACAACGTCCTGATCGCCGATGCCAAGGATGCCCTAGCCACAGGCGCGCCGATGCGTGGCGAATATCCCATCCGCAATATCAATCGTACAGTGGGTGCCATGCTCTCGGGCGAGGTGGCGCGGGCCTATGGCCATGCCGGCTTGCCAGAGGACACCATCGCCCTGACCTTCCATGGCGAGGCGGGCCAGAGCTTTGGGGCCTTCGCCGCGCGCGGCGTCAGCCTTGAGCTGATCGGCGACGGCAACGACTATGTCGGCAAGGGCTTGTCGGGCGGCCGCGTTGTGGTGCGCCAGCCTAAACATTCTACGCGGGATGCGACGAAGAATATCATCGTCGGCAACACGGTGCTGTATGGTGCTATCGCAGGTGAGGCCTATTTCCAGGGCGTTGCTGGCGAGCGGTTCGCGGTGCGCAATTCGGGCGCCGTTACGGTGGTCGAGGGGACGGGCGACCATGGTTGTGAATACATGACTGGCGGCGTCGTGGTGGTTCTGGGTGAGACCGGGCGCAACTTTGCGGCGGGCATGTCGGGCGGCATCGCTTATGTCTATGATCCCGTCGGACGCTTTGCATCGCTGTGCAACGCCGCGATGGTTGACCTGGACTATGTCACCCCCGCAATTGGCGACGCCGATGATCCTACACGCCCCAGCCAGCGCTCGCTGGCGGTGGACAATAACGGCATGGGCGACATGCTGCGGTTCGACGCCGAACGCTTGCGCATCCTGATCGAGCGCCACCTGCTCTATACGGGCAGCGAAAGGGCGCGTGAGATCCTGGACAATTGGGAGGCCCGCCTGCCGGCCTTCATGAAGGTGATGCCCAAGGACTACCGCCGTGCGCTGACGGATATGGCGGCAGAGCGCCTTGCCGCTGCCGCCGTCGCGGCTGAATAGAAACCCGAGAGTCGGAGATACCTATGGGCAAGCCCACCGGCTTCCTGGAAACAGAGCGCCAGGATCGTGGCTATGAAAAGCCACAGGACCGATTGCACCACTGGAAGGAATTCGTCCGTCCTCTGCCGTCTGAAACCCTGAACGGCCAGGCAGCCCGTTGCATGGATTGTGGCATCCCGTTTTGCCACAATGGCTGCCCGGTCAACAATCAGATCCCCGACTTCAATACCCTGGTCTATCGGGACCAATGGAAGACAGCGTTGGAGAACCTGCACTCCACCAACAACTTTCCGGAGTTCACCGGCCGCGTTTGCCCCGCCCCATGCGAGGCCTCCTGCACGCTCAACATTATCGATGCGCCGGTAACGATCAAAACCATTGAGTGCGCCATCGTCGACAAGGGGTGGGAAGAGGGCTGGATCGTGCCGCAGATGTCGCCGCGTGGCACCGGAAAACGGGTGGCCGTTGTGGGGTCTGGTCCTGCCGGCCTGGCCTGCGCCCAGCAACTGGCTCGCGCTGGACATGCGACCACGGTGTTCGAGAAATCCGACCGCATCGGCGGACTGCTTCGCTACGGCATCCCTGACTTCAAGATGGAGAAGCCCCTCATCGATCGCCGTGTGGCGCAGATGGAGGCCGAGGGTGTGCTTTTCCGCACCAATATGGAGATCGGTGTCAACGTCTCGGTGCAGCGCCTGCTGGACGATTACGACGTGCTGGTGATGGCCGGTGGTGCCGAAGCTGCCCGCGACCTTGAGGTTCCTGGCCGCGCGCTGGCGGGTATCCACTACGCCATGACGTTCTTGCCACAGCAGAACAAGCGCAACGCTGGCGATCCGGAAGCGGTCGCGGCGCCGGACGGCGCGATCAGCGCGGCGGGCAAACATGTCGTGGTCATCGGCGGCGGCGATACGGGCAGCGACTGCATCGGCACCTCCAACCGTCAGGGCGCTTTATCTGTCACCCAGCTCGAGATCATGCCTCAGCCGCCCGAGCACGAGAACAAGGCCCTGACCTGGCCGGACTGGCCGCTGCGGATGCGCACGTCGACATCGCAGCAAGAGGGTGCCGAGCGCGATTTTGCCGTCGCGACCAAGCGGGCGATCGGCACCGACGGCCGCCTCACCGCGCTGGAATGTGTTCGCCTGTCATGGGGCGCTGGCCCTGATGGGCGTATGGCTTTTTCGGAAATCCCCGGTTCGGAATTCGAGCTGAAGGCCGATCTCGTTCTGCTGGCCATGGGGTTCACTGGCCCCACCCGCACCGCCCTGCTGGAACACAGCGGCGTCGAGCTCGACGGGCGGGGCAATGTCAAAGCGAACGTCGCCGACTATCGCACCTCGGCCGATAAGGTGTTCAGCTGTGGTGACATGCGCCGGGGCCAGTCCCTGGTGGTTTGGGCGATCCGCGAGGGACGACAATG
>CAIUTH010000218.1 GCA_903902075.1 uncultured Alphaproteobacteria bacterium | reverse complement strand
GCGCGAGCCGGGCGACTTCTCCTTGCGCGGCGGTATCGTGGACCTGTGGCCGCCGGGCGAGGCGCAGCCGCTGCGACTGGATTTCTTCGGCTCGACCCTTGACGCCATCCGCCGCTTCGATGCCGAGACCCAGCTGTCGGACAAGTCGGCGGTGCCGGACGTCACCTTGCTGCCCGCCAGCGAAGCGCCGCTGAATGCCGAAGCGATCAGCCGCTTCCGCACCGGCTATGTCGCGGCCTTCGGCGCGGCGGGCGATGACCCGCTGTATGAAAGCGTCAGCGCCGGCCGCAAGACCCAGGGCATGGAGCATTGGCTGCCGCTGTTCTATGAGCGGCTGGATACGCTGTTCGATTATCTGCCGCGCTGCGTCGTCATGCTGGGCCACCAGGCGGAAGAATCCAAGGCGGCGCGGCTGGAGTTGATCCGGGATTACTACGACACCCGCGAGCAGTTCCGGCACCAGAAGGACGAAAAGCACGCCATCAAGGGCCCGCCCTACAAGCCGCTGAAGCCCGAAACGCTGTATCTCAGCGATGCGGAATGGAAGGCGGCGCTGGGCAAGAACATCTTGCGCGAACTGTCGCCATTCCAAGCGCCGGACAGCATGACCAGCCTGGATGCCGGCGGGCGGCTGGGCCGCGACTTCGCGCCCGAGCGTCAGGGCGGCAATCTCAATGTCTTCCAGGCCGCCGCCGATCACCTGAAGACGCTGCAGGCGGCCGGCAAGCGGGTGCTGGTGGCCAGCTGGACCGACGGTTCGGCCGAACGCATGGGCGGGGTGATGTCCGACCATGGCGTCACGCCCATCCGCAAGGTGGCGAACTGGCCCGAAGCCTTGAAGCTGGACGCGTCGGCTTTCGGCATTGCCTGTCTGGGCATCGAGCGCGGCTTTGAAGGCCCGGACTTTGTCATCCTGTCGGAACAGGATGTGCTGGGCGACCGTATGGTGCGGGCCCAGAGCCGCGCGCGCCGGGCGCAGAACTTCATCGCCGAAGCGTCTTCGCTGACGCCGGGCGATCTTGTCACCCATATCGAGCATGGCGTGGGCCGTTACCTGGGCCTGAAGGCCATCGATGCGCTGGGCGCACCGCATGACTGCCTGGAACTGCAATATGACGGCGGCAAGCTGTTCCTGCCGGTGGAAAATATAGAACTGCTGACCCGCTATGGCTCGGACGAGGGCGCGCAGCTGGACCGGCTGGGTGGCGCCGGCTGGCAGAAGCGCAAGGCGGAGATGAAGGAGCGGGTGCGCGCCATCGCCGCCGAGCTGATCAAGATCGCAGCCGCCCGCCAGTTGAAATCTTTGCCACCGGTCGAACCGCCTGCCGGCCTGTATGACGAATTTGCCGCCCGCTTCCCCTATCAGGAGACCGAAGACCAGGAAAAGGCCATCAACGAAGTGGTGGGCGACTTAGCGGCCGGCCGTCCGATGGACCGGCTAGTGTGCGGCGATGTCGGCTTTGGCAAAACCGAAGTCGCCATGCGCGCCGCTTTTGTCGCGGCCATGGCCGGCGAGCAGGTGGCCGTGGTGGTGCCCACCACCCTGCTGGCGCGCCAGCATTTTCGTGGCTTTGCCGAACGCTTTGCCGGTTTTCCGCTCAAAGTGCGGCAGCTGTCGCGCTTCGTGGACCCGAAAGACGCAAAGGAAACCAAGGACGCCCTGGCCGAAGGCACGGTGGATATCGTGGTCGGCACCCATGCGCTGCTGGCCGAAAGCATCCAGTTCAAGCGCCTGGGCCTGGTCATCGTCGACGAGGAGCAGCATTTCGGCGTGGTGCACAAGGAACGGCTGAAGAACCTGAAAGCCGATGTGCATGTGCTGACCCTGACGGCCACGCCGATCCCGCGCACCCTGCAGCTTGCCTTGTCGGGTGTGCGCGATCTGTCGTTGATCACTACCCCCCCCATCGACCGGCTGGCGGTGCGCACCTTTGTGACGCCGTTCGACCCGCTGGTGGTGCGCGAAGCCCTGCTGCGCGAGCATTATCGCGGCGGCCAGTCTTTCTTCGTGGCGCCGCGCATTTCCGACCTTGGCGATGCCATGACGTTCCTGAAGGAAGTGGTGCCGGAGGTGAAACCGGCTCTGGCGCATGGCCAGATGTCGCCCAAGGTGCTGGAAGAGGTGATGACCGCCTTTTACGAGCGCAAAGTCGATGTGCTGGTCTCCACCAACATCGTGGAATCCGGCCTGGACATTCCCACTGCCAACACCCTGATCGTCAACAAGGCCGACAAGTTCGGCCTGTCTCAGCTGTATCAATTGCGCGGCCGCATCGGCCGTTCCAAGGTGCGCGCCTATGCCTATCTGACGACGCCGCCGGACAAGAAGCTGACGGAAAACGCCACGCGGCGGCTGGAAGTGCTGCAGTCGCTGGACCAGCTTGGCGCGGGCTTCTCGATTGCCAGCCACGACATGGACATTCGCGGCGCCGGCAACCTCCTGGGCGAGGAACAGTCCGGCCATGTCCGCGAGGTCGGCATCGAGCTTTACCAGGAAATGTTGGAAGAGGCGGTCTCCAGCATGCGTGAGGGTGGCGAGGCCAACGTGACCGATCAATGGTCGCCCACCATCAATGTCGGCGCTTCGGTGATGATCCCCGAGGGTTATGTCGCCGACCTCAATGTCCGCATGTCGCTGTATCGCCGCCTGGCCGGGATCGAAACGGCCACGGATATCGACCGTTTCGCCGCCGAGCTGATCGACCGCTTCGGGCCGCTGCCCGACGAGGTCAGGCATCTGTTCGAGATCGTCACCATCAAGCAGTTGGCCAAGCAGGCCGGGGTGGAGAAGATCGATGCCGGTCCCAAGGGCGGCACCGTGGCCTTCCGCGGCAACAACTTTGCCAATCCGATGAAGCTGATCCAGTTCATCAACCAGCATAGTGGCACCATGAAGGTGCGGCCCGACCAGAAGATCGTGGTCACCCGCGACTGGCCGACACCCGACGCGCGGCTGGCCGGTGCCAAGGCGTTGCTAACCCAGCTCGCCAAGCTGGCCAAAGTGGCGTGAAGCCTTATGCCGCCGTGCCGGACGGGGTGCGGCTGGCGCTGCGCCTGACCCCGCGTGCCGCGCGCAACAGCGTGGACGGCATCGTGTCCGACGCGGATGGCCGCCCTTTGCTCAAGCTGCGCCTGGTGGCACCGCCCGTCGAAGGCGCCGCAAACGAGGCGCTGATCGCGTTCCTGGCGAAAACACTCTCATTGCGCAAAGCAGACATTGCCATCCGATCCGGCGAAACCGGCCGGATCAAGATTCTGCATCTGGCGGGCGACAGTGCGGCAATCGTGCGAAAGCTGGATGCCTTGCTGGGCTAGAACAGTGGCTTGCCGGTGGCGCGGGACAGGGACACGCCCATGATCTTCGCCACGGTCGGCGCGATGTCGCGCATGTCGACTTCGCCCAGCGCCTTCTTGGGTACGTCCGGTCCGGCGATCAGGAAGGTGGAGCGCATGGCACCCCAGTCGGGGAAATAGCCATGGGTGCCCTTGTCGCTGCTGGGGCTGATCAGCGGCCCCGTCAGCGCCTTTCCCGCCTTGAATCCGGAAGCGAAGCTGACCCAGAAATCGGCTTCCTTCGCGCCGCCGCGCTTTTCGATCTCGACGCGGTCGATCACCCCAGCGATGCCATTTTTCGGATCGGCGGCCAGCGTCTTCAGCAGGGCTGCAACCTTGTCTTTAACCGCCGCATCATTGCGGTCCTTCAGCACGATGATATCCGACCCGGCCTGGTACCAGGGCATGGCCTGCCAGTCCTTCACCTTGCCCTTGTCCAGGGTCACCAGTCCGGCGCCCACGAAAGCTGTGATCATATTCACGTCATGGCTGATGGCGGCAAAGCCATGATCGGATACCAGCACTACTACCAGATCGGGCTGGGCCTTGCGCGCCGCCGTGACCAGGGTTCCGACAATCCCGT
>CAIUTH010000217.1 GCA_903902075.1 uncultured Alphaproteobacteria bacterium | reverse complement strand
TGCTGTCAATGAGGCCATCAGTAGTGATCCGGATACCGAAGGTGCTGGCCTAGCTGAGGTCTCATCTACAATCATTGCGTCAGGAACACTTAATGTGGTGGCTGGGAGTTTCCTTTGGTCCGATGGACTGGCTGGGAAGCGCGCTGATCCTGGTCACCATCGTGTTGCTGGCCAAGGGCGAGACTGAAGAAGAGCTGGCCGAAAAGACGACTTAGAGAAGCTCCTTAAGGCCTTCGGCAAAGGAGGTTTTCGGCGTCCAGCCCAGGGCGTCCTTGATCTTCGAAATGTCGGCCAGAGTCGCCAGCGAGTCGCCCTTGCGGCCTTCGGTATGGATCTGGTCGGGCGAGATCATGTCCGCCAGTTCCTTGACTGAAAGACTAGTGCCGCTGCCGACATTGATCACCATGCCGCGCGCAGCGCTTTCCAGCGCCGCGATGTTGGCCGCCACCACGTCGCGGACATGGACAAAGTCGCGCCGCTGGCTGCCGTCGCCGTGGATTTCGAGCACTTTGCCCTCCGCGGCGCGGCACAGGAAAATTCCCAGCACCAGGGCATAGGCGCCGGTTTGCGGCTGGCGCGGGCCATAGACATTGAAATAGCGCAGCACCAGCGCCGGCAGGTTGAAGTCCTGGTCGAACAGCAGGGTGTATTGTTCGCCCACCCGCTTGGTCAGGCCGTAGATGTTGAGGATGTCAGCCGGATCGTTTTCGCGGTGCGGCGGCGGGCGGTTGCCGTAATAGGTGGAGGAGCCGCTATAGATGAAGCGCTTCACCCCGGCATCGCGCGCGGCCAGCAGCATGTTCTGCGTGCCGGTGATGTTGGCGCCGCTGCAGACCTCGATCTGCGCCTGTGACGGGCCGGAGCGGGACATGGCGGCGCAATGCAGCACAGCGTCCATACCGGCGGCGGCCCTGGTGCAGGCGTCCATGTCGCGGATATTGCCTTCGATGAACTCGCACGGCGCAGGCACCCACTCGCGCTGGCCATAGATCAGGCTGTCCAGCACCCGCACAGCGTAACCGCGCGCCAGCAGGCCTTCGCAAAGATGGCTTCCGATAAAGCCCGCGCCGCCGGTGACCAGGATTTTCTTCATGGGGCTTTCTTATACAGGCTTTGGAAGAAGGCCAGATCGTCTTTTGTGTTGATGCCGCGTGCCTCGGTGGCGTCGGCCACCTCGACCGGCGTGATGGTCCAGCCCTGTGCCGAGAGAAAGGGCAGGAAGGGCAGGAAATTGATCTCGGAGGTAGCCGAGCCACGCGGAGCACTCGCCAGATAGGCATCCCATTGGGTCTTCAGCCCGGCCGTGTTCAGCAGGAAGGTGCCGACATCGGAATAGCCGTTCGGTGTGGTCGAGTCGCCTTCGCGGGTTTGCAGAACCTTGGTCAGCTTTGGGCCGTCGAAGACATATTCGACATAAGGAATGGCCATGCGGGTGACAGGCAGCACGGCGTTTTCGCCCTGTGTCAGCGCAGCCATCGCGCGTTTCAAAGTATCGGTGGAAACGAAAACCTGATCGCCCCACACCACCAGCACCGCGTCATATTTTGACCAGACGTCATGGCCGCGAAAAATGGCGTCGCCCATGCCGGTGGGAGCGGGCTGGATGCTGGTGGAGACGTTGGCGGGCAGAGCCGGAAACACCGCCGCACCCTCCGGCGACAGCACCAGGTGAATGTGATCCACCAAGGGCGCCAGCCTGGCATGCAGGATGGACCAGATCGTGTCATCGGCCGTCAGCGGCGTGAGGATTTTGGGTCCGTCCGCACCCAGCCGCGTGCCGCGCCCGGCGGCGGGAATGACGGCGCAGATCTTCATGTCAACAGGCTGGCAAGATTGCGCAAGCCCCGCCGCATCCGCCACTTGGGATCGGTGAAGCCGGAGAAAGTGCGATACAGCACCGGCAGCTCGGCCACTTCTACGCCTTGGGCAATCAGCTGGCGGACCAGGGCCAGCGGCGCATCACCCTTGATGTCGGGCAGGCCCGTGATTGCGCGCCTGCGGAACACGCGCAGGCCGGTCAGGGGATCGGACACGATGATGCCGGTGCGCAGATAGAAGAGTGTGCTGAGGAAGAAGGCGGCCACCTTGCCCAGCCAATAGAGCAAACGGTTCTCGCCATAAGCGGCGCGAACGGAGGTGATGAACTGCCGCCGGCTCTGGGTGCGTGAGCCGAACACCCCGCCCAGGGATTGCTGCTGTTCCAGGAGCGCAATGATGGCGCGGACATCGGCGAAGCGATAGGCGCCGTCGCCGGTCATCAGCACCAGGTAATCGGAAGCGCCATGGGCCAGCCAGTTGCGGAAATAAGCAGTATCGGGAAACAACCCGGCAAAGTCGCTGATTCCGACAGATGCGTCAGGCTGCGCCACTCGGTTGAGGGTGAGGTGTGGCGCCACGCCGGTCCAGTCGGTCTCCAGGAATTCCTCCACCAGCTCGTCGCTGGCGACCGAGCGGTTGTGAATGTCGGCGAAAATCTCCACCGACGGCGTGGCGCGTCGCATGGTGAGGCCCAGAACGGCGTCGGCCACGGCCGTGCCGTTATGGACCGCGGGACGCGCCGGATTGGCGAAGGGGCCCAGGAGCACGGGCAGGTCCAGATTGCCCGGCGGCATGCGGTCCGGCGCGTCGTTCATCAAGACATGGCTGACACGGGCGCCGTAGCGCCGGGCCGCATCCAGAATATCGCGGGCGGTAAGCTTCTGGATGTCCTGGTCGCTGTCCAGATTCATCACCAGCGTCTTCACCGCCGCGGGCGAGGCCGCCAACGCGTCGGCGGCGATGCGGTAGCTGGGCAGCAGCGAGGAATGCTGTGTGCCGGGGCCATACAGAATGATGTCGGCCGAGGCGATGGCCGCAGAGGCGAAGGGCGACAGAGCGGGCACGGAATCGCGCGCCGACAGGAAGGCGTGCTTGGCGGCTGCATCCATGTCGGCAAGGGCTTGTAAATCGTCTGGCGTCAACTGCTGGGCAAGCAGGTACAGACCGGTGATAGGCACGGCCGATTGCGGTCCGACGATCTCGGCTTCCGAGGCCAGCAAGGTGCCGTCATGCTTGAGGCCCACCAGTATGCGGTTCTGCTGCTCGCCCACATTCAGCAGGCGCGCCCGGGTGCCGACAAGGTCTGCCACGGTCGCGGCAGCGGCGTTGAAATCGCTGCCATGCTCCAGATAGGCGCCCGCGAACACCAGATTGCCCAGCGAACAGTCGCGGTAATCGAAGCTGGTGCCGGCCGCCAGGGCGAAGAAACGCGCCAGCAGGGTACGCAGCCTCTGCGAGGTCACCGGCGGCAATTGCGTGAACCATCCCCGCACCGGTTCGTCCAGGGTCACGGCATTACCCGTGCTGGTGAAGCGGGCCAGATTTTCGATCTCGCCCGCGCCGCCCGCCAGGCGATATTCCATCAGGCTTTTGAGGGCGTACTGCGCCTGGGAATAATTGCCGAACAGGTAGGACAGGTTCTTGCGGAAATCCGACGGTCCCAGCATGCCGGGAATGAAGTTGCGCAACGCGCCGGTGGACAGGCCATCGTCATAGGCGTTGACCAGCAAGGTCAGTTCGACATCGCTTTGGCGCAGCAGGGCGCGGATGATCGTGGCGCTGCCGCGGCCACCGCAAAACAGGACGATGCGGGTCATGCCCCAATCCTCATGGCAGAGGCCGGGTGATGATGCCCAGCTTCAGCAGGAGCTGGCGCAAGGCGATGTATTTCACGAACAGCAGGCGATGGATCGCACCGCGCACCAGCTTCATGCTGCTGACGCCGGTGATGCGCGGGCGGTGGGTGATCGCAACCTCCACGGGCACGATGCGGCGCTCCAGCAGGCGCGAGGTCACTTCGGTGGAATAATTCATGCCTTTGGCTTCCAGCCCCAATCCGCGCAAGGTCGGGCCCCAGACCAGCTTGAAGGCGGAATTAAAGTCCTTCAGCGCGCTGCCGTGCACGACATTGCAGACCAGCCCGCTGGCCCAGCTGCCGAAGCGGGCAAAGGGCACGTCTTTCTTCTGGCGGATGCCGATGGCGGCCTTCCCGCCGGAACGGCGTACAGCGGCCAGCATTTCCGGCAGGTTCTCAATCGGAAATTGTCCGTCACTGTCCAGCAGCAGCACCCAGTCGCCATGGGTGGCGGCGATGGCGTGGTTGAGCGCGGCGGCGGCGCCCTGGTTCTGGGCAAAATGCAGCGGGCGCAGTTGCGGAAAAATCAGGGTCATTCGGTCCAGAATGTCGCCGGTGCGATCCTTGCTGCCGTCATTGCAGATGACGATCTCAAATTCCGACACATCATCGCAGCCGGAGAGGAAGCTGTGCCATTCGGTGACCACCGCCTCAATGCCTTCGGCTTCGTTGAAGGCGGGCGCGGCCACCGAAAGCTTGATGGGCTCGCTCATTTCGCCTTCGGCAGGGCCGCCTCCAGCATGGCGAGATAGGCCGCTTCCAGCTCCCGGGTGAAACGGGCGGTGTCGAACAGCGGCAGGACGGTGCGGCCCAGCTTGTCGCGGAAGGCTTTGAGCGCGCCCGGGTTGCGCGCCAGTTCGAGTGCCTTGGCTTCATAGCCTGCAAGATCGTCCGCGATCAGTTCGGGTAGGCCGGCGGCCTGCAGGATGCTGGCCGCCACACGCGCCGGAAAGGAATGGCCCGGCACGGTCAGCAGCGGCAGGCCGGCCCAAAGCGCGTCGCTGGCGGTGGTGTGGGCGTTGTAGGGCAGGGTGTCCAGGAACAGATCGGCCAGTTGCTGGCGCGCCAGGTGCGCGTCGGGCGTGGTGCGGCCGGCAAAGATCAGCCGCTCTGGATCTATGCCGCGCGCCTGCGCTGTCTTGCGCAGATTGTCCCGGATGCTGGCATTGCCTTCCAGCAGCCACAGTACGCTGCCGTCCACCTGGCCGAGCAGCCGCATCCAGATGTCGAACTGCGGCGGCGTGATCTTCC
Source organism: uncultured Alphaproteobacteria bacterium (assembly GCA_903902075.1). Taxonomy (GTDB): domain Bacteria; phylum Pseudomonadota; class Alphaproteobacteria; order Micropepsales; family Micropepsaceae; genus Rhizomicrobium. The sequence continues at coordinate 1,492 of CAIUTH010000217.1, read as the reverse complement.
AGTTGTGGTTGAAGCAGCAGAAGACAAAGCCGGTCTCCGGCAGGCCCGCTTCGGCGCGGGTCGGCGGTGGCAGCAACTCGCGCCTGGTGTCTGTAACCCACAGGGTGGTGGGCAGGGCGGCGATCTTCTCGCTGAAGAAGCGATCCTGGTCGGGCGGCACCACCATGCGGTCGGCGACGATATAATCGATGAAGTCGCAGCCCGATGTTCCGGGATAGCCCATATACTTGGCCTGCACCGGGGCGGGACGATGCGCCAGCACCCAGGGCCTGGCGCCAGATGTGTGGCCTCCCAAATCCACCGCGATATCGACCTCCCATTGCCGCAGCATCTGCGCCACGCTGCGGTCATCCTGCAACCTTGCATCCACGAAATTGTCGAAGGCCCCCATCAGGCGCTGGCGCATGGGGCTGTTGTCGTCGGGACCGAAGGACACGGCGATGGTCTCAAACCGCGTCCGGTCATGACATTCGAACATCTCCACCATCAGGGAGGCGGTGACATGCTGGTGGAGATCGGCCGACAGATAGGCGACGCGGACACGATCGTGGCTGTAGCGTTGGCCGCTCCACAGCGGCGGCAGCGGGCCCGGTCCGGCCTGGCGCACATAATTTTGTGAACAGCGCTGCTGCAGTTCGTTGTCGTCGTGATAGCCCATCAGCACAAAGGGCTGGATGATGGATTTGTCCTCCAGAACATCGGCTTTCAGCCGTGGCGCCAGCTCCGCGGTGCGCTGCCAGTCGCCGATCATCAGCGCGGCATTGGCCAACCCGCTCAGCGCGCTTGGGTGATCGGGCGCCAGCGCCAGCACCTGCTCATAGCCGGCCAGAGCTTCTTCCATCCGGTTGAGTTCGGCCAGGGCATTGGCCCGGTTGTACAGCGCGTCGGCAAAATCGGGCCTTAAGCCCACGGCGCGGTCGCAATCGGCTAGCGACTCCGCAAAGCGTTTCAGGCTCCACAGCGCCACGGCGCGGTTGTTGAAGGCTTCGGCATAATCGGGCCGCAGCGCCAGCGCCCGGTCATAGCTGTCGATCGCATCGCCCATGCGCTTGAGATCGAACAGGATGATGCCGCGATTGTTCCAGGCTTCGGCAAAGCCGCCATGCACGGTCAGCGCCCGCTCGACATCGGCCAGCGCGTCTTCGGGGCGCTTCAATCCCTTCAGCAGCAGGGCGCGGTTGTTCAATGTGTCGGGGAAATTGGGCGCCAGCGCCAGGGCGTGGCCGTAGCTGGCCAGCGCGTCATCGCTGCGCTTCAACTCGGCCAGGATCACGCCGCGTGTGTTCAGCGCCTCGACATGATCGGGCTGAAGTGCGAGCGCGCGCTCCACGCTTTCCAGTCCCGCTTCCAGCCTCCCCAGGTCGCGCAGCACCATGGCGCGCTTGGCCATCGCGGCGACATAGTCCGGCTTGGCCTTCAGTGCCTTGTCATAATTGGCCAGCGCTTCGGTGAAGCGGCCCTGGGTCTTGAGCACATTGGCGTAGTTGGACAG
>CAIUTH010000216.1 GCA_903902075.1 uncultured Alphaproteobacteria bacterium | reverse complement strand
CTGCACCACCGGATTGAGGCTGTTCAGGTTCGACTGGGAAACAGCCAGACCCAGGGTACCGTTGGGGGCGACATTGAAGGTGGTGGCCTGCAGCGCCTGGGAGGTGTTGGCGACAAACAGAAGGCCGTTGGGGTCTACCTGCACTGCCAGCGCGCCGACACCCGAACTGACCACGGCGTTGACATAGCCAAAGCCACCGACATTCAGCTTATGGCCCGAGCCCGAACCGAAGGTAATGGTGGTGGGCGAGGTGATGGGCGACAGGCCGAGCGTATTGTCTAGGATTTGCTGTCCGACAATCGCGTAACTGGTGTTGGTGTTGACCAGGCCGGTGGCGGCATTGGCGGTGCCAGCGGCGCCGACATTGCCCACATTCAGCACATTGCCGTTGCCGGCCGAGCTCAGCAGCACGCTGCCCAGAATGGTGCCGGAATTGTTGACCGTCACACCGCCGGTGGTGCTGGTGGACAAGTCGATGGCGTTGGTCAGCGAGCTGGTCACCGCGCCGGTGGCAGGCGACAGGATGGTATTGGACGCCTGAATGGTGCCGGCGTTGTTGATGGCCTTGAGCGTGCCCGACTGGTCGGAGATGGCTTCCGAAACCAGGCTGAAGGGCGCGCTGGCGCTGGCGATGTTCTTGGTGGGCGAAAAGGTGTTGGTGTTCACTTGGGCGGTGATCCTGGCGCCCTTGCCGATATTGATGACCGGCACGTTCGCATTGGGGCCCACGATCACGCCGAAGGCGCTGCCCTGGCCGATGCCGCTGACGGTGGCGGTGATGGTGCCGGCGGTGGTCGAGCTGCCGCTGACATTCTGGGCCTGCACGTCCAGGCGCGGCACAAAGGTGTAGGGACCGATATACAGCGCCGTGGCGGTGGTGATGCCGCTGGAGGTCACGGTCTGGGAATTGGTACCGGCGGTGGCCGAGATGGTGCCGGTATTCAGCAGGCCACCCAGATTATTGACAAGCACATTGCTGGTGGTGGTAACGCCGTTGGTCGTGGTGCTGACAGGGACCGACACGTTGTTACGCGCCGTGGTATCGCAGGTGGTGGCCACGCTGCTCAGGCAGGTGAAATAGGTGGGCGAGTTGCCCTGGATGACGATCGCGGCGGTGCTGAGTTCCGAATCGGTCGGCTGGGCAGTGATGGTGCCGCGGTTGATGAAGGAATAGCCGGGATTGATCGGATCAATGTCCGGCGTCATCGGGCCGATGACGATCGGACCACGCGGCGCGGTCAGTGCACCGGTGATCGAGCGCGACGGATCGATTAGGAGCGTCGGATTGGTAACACCGGACACGACCAGGCCGGAGGAGGACAGCAGGGCCTGGTTGACATTGCTGGACGTACCGGGCCCGGTATTGAGGAAGCCGCCATCGATGCTGGCGCCGATAACGATGGCGCTAGCCGCTTCCGGATTCCCGCCGCGGGTGTTGAAGTTCTGCGTGCCGATCAGCGAAATCGCAGCGGCATTGACCAGGCTGCCGCCCGAAGAGCTCGGGCAGGTAAAGCCGGCAGGCCGGCCGGTATCGCTGGCGCAGGAACGAATGCCGCCCAGTTCGGCGACGCCGATCAGGCCGGCGCCCACGCCCGATATGCCGCCACCGATCAGCACGTTGCCGTTCACGATGCCGTCCAGGTCCACGACGATGCTGTTGGAAGACGTGGAATTGACGGTGCCATTCTGGACGATGCCGCCGCCGCCCAGAAGGATGTTGCTGGTCACCTTGGTGCCCTGCGCCAGCAGGAAGGCGGCCGAACTGTCGCCCTGCAGGATGATCGAGGATTGCTGGGTCACCGCGGAGGCGCCGGTGAGTGCGGTGGCGGTCAGGTTGGTGAGCGATATGGCGCCGTAAAAGGTATTGCCGCCGGAAATGACGATACCGCGCTTGCTCGCGCCGTTTCCGCCGAGATCGATGCTGCCGGTAGAGGCAAAGCCCGTGGCGGGCGCGATGATGTTGCCCAGGCTGGTGTCGATGGACACGCCGAGCGCACCGTCGGTGCCGGTGTTGGCGATGAAACCGTTGTTGAGGATGAAGCTGTTATTGTTGAGGGTAACCGCCGCGACGCCGCTCTTGGTGATGCCCACACCGCCGGCATTGTCGATGGTGATATTGCCGCTGGTGATGGTGTTGAGCGCGGTCGAGGTGCTGGTGCTGATCGTGGTGTCGGCGCGCGCCGTGGCAACGGCAGCCGCCAGCATGGCAGCCGCAGCGGCGGAAAGCATCAAACGGTGCTTGATCAACTCAGCCTCTTAAAAATGTCGCCGGGCAGCCGCGCCGCCAGTCTCGGCATTTTGCTCCAGGTCCGCCCGGACCTCGGCGTGCTGCGTCCCCGCGCCCGCCTTGCACCGTTTACCCTTCGCCGGAGCGCCCTGGGCCGGATGGGGCCGCCCGGGATGCTCGTGGCAAGCGCCTTTGTACCCGGCTATCGTCCCGGTTCAACAGCAATTTTTGCCCCCAAGGCCTCATTCCGGGCCAAATCCGCCTGTCTTAATCCGGCGTTAGCGGGGTTGCTGGCAAAATCGCCCCCGTGAAAAAGCCTTAACGAGCGATTTTGGCCCCATGACCAAGGCCCGGCACACCGGTTTTGCCCGTCTGACCCAGCAGGAGGTCAGCGCCGCGGCCGTGCGTCACGAGATGCTCTACTCCGGCCGTCCGGGCGGAGCGCGCGCGGTTTTCGCCTTTTGCGACCTTTCCGGCCTGGAACTGGCGGGCCACAATCTGTGCGATGCCGACTTCACCGGCGCCATCCTGGAAGAATCCAATTTCGCCGGCGCCAAGCTGGATTCAAGTTCCTTCTTCGGCGCCGACCTGCGCCGCTCCAACCTGTCAGGCGCGAGCCTGCGCCGGGTCGATATGCGCGGCGCCTCGATGCGCGGCGCCAACTTGATCGGCGCCGATCTGTTTGAAGCGGACCTGCGCGAAGGCACCATCGCGGAAAAGGACAAGTACGGAAACCTGCGCGTGCTGCAGCACGACCTGGGCCCGTCCGAACTGCCCGCCGCGATGATGAACTCCGCCAACCTGGAGCGCGCCAAGATGACCGGCGCCATCGCAGTCCAGGCCGATTTCACCGATGCGGTGATGAAGGGCTGCCGCCTCACCCGCGCCAACCTGCGCCAGGCGCGCCTGACCGGCGCAAACCTAGAAAATGCCGATCTGTCGGGCTGCAACCTGACCGGCGCGGACATGGCCGGCTGCATCCTGATCGGCGCCAAGATGGATTTCGCCACCACCCACGGGGCCGACATGGTCGGCAGCCTGAAGGAAGCCAAGGCGGCCGATCCCGAAGCGGTGGCCAATATCGAAAACCTGCTGCTGAGCCATTCGCGCTGGGCCGAAACTGACGGCCGCGAAGGCAAGCCCGCCGACCTGACGGGCATGGACCTGCGCCATGTAAGCAAGCTGTCCCACCGCGTGCTGACCGCCCTGATCGCACCCAAGGCGCTGATGTATGGCGTGGTGCTGGAAGGCGCGTCCTTGCAGGGTTCGAACCTGGCGGGCGCGGATCTGCGGTCTGCCAGGCTGGCCGGCGCGGATCTGCGCGGCGTCAATTTCTCGGGCGCGCAGCTCAACCATGCCGATCTGCGCGACACCAAGCTGGGCCCGCTGATGATCGGCGGCTCGCGGCTGCTGCCGGCGCGGCTGGATAATGCCCAGGCCCGCTATACGGATTACCGCGGCTCGGACCTGCGCCGCGCCCGCCTTTCGGGCTGCGACATGTCCTATGCCAATCTGGTGGACGCCGACCTGCGTGACTGCGAAACCGACGGCGTGGACTTCTCCGGCGCCAAGCTGCCGGGACGTTTTGCCGAGGCGCTGGCCGCCACGGCCTGATTCAAAAATTAAGCCGCGACCATCGTCGCGCTTTTGGCGCGGATGAATTGCGCCAGGCGGCCCAGCGAAACCTTGGCTTCGTTCCTGGCGCCATCCAGCTGGAACAGATGGCCCATGCCGTCATAGATCTCCACGCTCACCGCGACATTGGCGTCCGCGGCGCGGTCGCCCAGCTTG
>CAIUTH010000215.1 GCA_903902075.1 uncultured Alphaproteobacteria bacterium | reverse complement strand
GCGGGATTTTCCGGATCGGCATCCACGTATTTCTGCGCCGCGGTGATGATGGCGAACTTCTCACCCTTGCCCACCGCGATGGCATTGGGCGATCCGATCATGGCGGCCGGAATATGCACGCTGCCGATGACGCGCGGCGGATAATGTCCCATGTCCAGCACATCCACGCTGTCGGGCGTGCGTGGCGTGGGATCGCCCTTGACGATCTGCTTGCCGTCATTGGCCGACAGCATCAGCCCGGCATTGGCGGCAGCGGGAAACAGCAGCAACGCCGCCAGCGCTGTTGATCGCATCATTGGTCCGGACATCCGCTGCCATATTCGTTGAACGCCATGATCGAGGCGTTCATCCGGTCGCTGGCCTTCTTCTTGTTGTTCTCGGACACCAGTATCCGGTGATTTTCAATGGTCACCAGCGCCAATGCGACCGGCTTGTCCGCATCAGCCCTGGATTGGCGCGCAGCGACGAAATCGCGGATGCAGCGCTGATAGGCATCGGACAGCGCGGCATAGCGCTTGGTCGCCGCCATGCCGGCCACGATCTGCTCGCGGCTGGCGGTCAGGCCGTTCACCGGAGCCGGCAATTCAGGCGCCGTACAATTGTCGCGGGCAAAGCTTTGCCCCACCCACGCCGGATCGGGGCGGCTGTCCACCACCTCGCCCGACTTGCAGATGGCGGCAAAGGATTTGCCCGCAGCCGGCGGCGAAGACAGCTTCGCCACCGGCTGCGGCGCGGCTTTGGCCACCAGCAAGACGCCGGGCGCGGCAAGCGCCGCAAGAAGCCCGGCGCCGATAGCAATCCTCTTCAACATAAAGCCGCCCTACTGCGTGGTGACGGGACCTCCGGCATTGATCACGCTGCCGTTGACGACCTTCTGCTTGATCAGCGAGCTCAGCGGCACCATGCCCTTGTAGACGAACTTCTGCACCCGCTGACCGCGATAGGTTTCGGTGGTGTAGATGTTGCCCTTGGAGTCGGTGACGATCGAGTGCACCGCGTAGAACTGGCCGGGACCTCGGCCGCCGCCGCCGAACGAGTACAGTTCCTTCATCGTCTGGCGGTCCAGCACATGGATCTTCTCGTTGGCGCCGTCGGAGATGTACATGAACTTCTGCGCCGGATCGCGGCTGAAGGCGATTTCCCACATCGAGCCGTCACCCTTGGTGTTCACCTCCATGGCGAACTGCTTCACATAGGTACCGTCCGTCTTGAAAATCTGGATGCGGTTGTTGGTACGGTCGCAGGCATAGATCAGCCCGTCATTGGACGGCTGGGCGCAATGCATCGGATTGCCGAACTGCGGCGAGTTCACGTCGTAATGCGGGATGGGCGTGTCGTCGGGCTTGTGGCCATAAGCGCCCCACATGCGCTTGAACTTCAGCGTGGTGGCGTCCCACACCGACACGCGCTTGTTGCCGTAACCATCGGCCAGGAAGATTTCATTGTCCTTGAAACGGATCTGGGCGACGCCGCGCACATTCTCGGTATCCAGGCTGCCCTTGCTGCCATTGGCCTTGCCGATCTGGCCCAGATACTTGCCGTCCGGCGTGAACCGCAGGATGAAGCTGTCATGGTACTGGCCGACACCGCCGCCAGCGTACAAGGGCGGCACCACATTCGGGGGCGCCGAGAACTGGGCGGCGCTGCCCGGCGCCGGCATCGGCTGGTAAGCGCCATTGCCGCCCAGCCAGATATTGCCGTCCGGCGCGACCGTGATGCCGTGGTTGGAGCTGGGCCAGTCATGGCCGTTGCCCCGCACCTCGTCGCGGCCCCAATGCTTGATCAGATTGCCGGCGGGATCGAAGGCCAGAACATCGGGCGCCGCGGTGCAGCAATCGGCCTCGCCGCGGGTGGCATAGGATTCCTTCTGCTCCAGCGTCTGGGGACGATGCACGATCCAGACATTGTCCTTGGCATCCATGGACAGGCCGATGACCATGGCCAGGCGCCAATTGTTGGGCAGCGGCTTGGGCCAGAAGGGATCGGCTTCGAACTTGGGCACCATGACGTCGCCGCCGCCCTGGGCATGGGCGCCCTGGAAGGTGGACGGACCGGCGCCAAGACCGGCAACCAGCACCGCCACGCCGGCGGCTAGAATAAATTTCCTGGAAAAACCAATATTAGTCATACTATTTCTCCCGCATGGGAGCGTGTGTGTTTCAAGCCGCTCCCTTATGAATCGAGCGTTGCATGGGTATTTTTCTGGTGCAACCCGGCGGCTGGTCGGGTGGGGCCTTGCTCTTTCAGACTGATCCGCATTCGCTCCGGCCTCGTAAGCTGCTGCGACAAAGGATTTTTCCATGAGCTTCGCCACTGCCGCCGCCAGTCTTGCCGAACGCGCGCCCTTGCCCGATTTCGTCATCCGCGCCGGGATGCGCCGGGTGATCGCCGCCAACGACGCCTCCATCACCCCGCCCGGCACCGACGCCGCCTTTGCCCGCGCCATGTCCGGCCACGCCATTGCCGAGCATGCCGACGCCGCCAACCGTCAGCATTACGAATTGCCGCCGGAATTCTTCACCCTGTTCCTGGGACCGCACCGCAAATATTCCAGCTGCCTGTATCCCACGGGTCACGAGACATTGGGCGAAGCCGAAGCCATCGCCCTGGCACAGACCGTAGCGCATGCCGGGCTGTCCAATGGCCAGGACATTCTGGAGCTGGGCTGCGGCTGGGGGTCACTGTCGCTGTACATGGCCGAGAAGTTTCCCGGCGCCCGCATCACGTCCGTTTCCAACTCCGCGCCGCAGCGCGGCTATATCGAGGGTCAGGCGCGCAGCCGCGGGCTGAGCAACCTCACCGTCATCACCGCCGACATGAACGACTTCAACACCGACAAGGCGTTCGACCGGGTGGTGTCGGTGGAGATGTTCGAGCATATGGCCAACTGGCAGGCGCTGTTGTCGCGGGTGCGGACATGGCTGAAGCCGGATGGGCGCCTGTTCATCCATATCTTCACCCATCGCCACCGCCCGGCGCGCTATGACTGGCGCGATCCGGAAGACTGGATGGGCCAGCACTTCTTCACCGGCGGCATCATGCCGACGATTGGCCTGATCCGGCAATTTCCCGACCTGTTCACGGTGGAAGAGGAATGGCGCTGGAGCGGCAGCCACTACAAGCGCACCGCGCTGCAATGGCTGGAGCTGTTCGATGCCAATCGCAGCCAAATCGACCCCATCCTGAAAAGTGTTTATGGCGCCGAAGCGGGCGTGTGGCGGCGGCGCTGGCGCATGTTCTTCCTGGCCACTGCGGAGAGCTTCGGCTTCAAGGATGGCGACGCCTGGGGCGTCAACCACTACCTGTTGAAGCCTTCGATCTGATATCGGGTCCTAGTTCTTCAGCGTAAAGGATGCGCCGTTTTCGCGGCCATTGCCCCAGAGCGAAAACGGACTTTCGGAGAGCTGTTGTCCCGGCTGCGGCGGCGCGGTGGAAATCAGCGTCACGTCCATCACAAGCACCTGATTTGGACCGACCGAGCCATTGACGGCGCCCTTGGGCCCGAAGGCCAGGTTGGGCGGGATCACCAGCTGCCAGCGATCGCCTTCATGCATCAGGGGCAATGCCTCGGCCAGGCCGGCGAGGGAAATCGTGCTGACCTGCACGGACGCAGGCAGCACAGGCGTGGTGCTGTCCACCAGCGCGCCATTGATCTGGCGAATGACATAGGCGATGCGCGCCACGTCATTGCCGCCCGGCCGCTTGCCGGTGCCGGGACGCACCACCCGATATTGCAGGCCGCTGGGACGGGTGATGGTCCCGGGCTTTTTGGCATTGGCGGTCAGGAAGGCGGCATTGGCCGCCGGGCTCAGCGCATCGTCGGCGGCAAAGGCCGGTGCAGCCATCAGCAGCAGCAGAAAAGCGGCAAATAACCGGGTCATGACGGCATGGATGCTTTTTTGTACCGGCCCGGTCAAGGCTTTGACCTTTTCGCTCCAAACCCGGCATCATGCCGGGAACCACAGGGGTGAAACATGCGCAGGATCTTGGGCGTCATTGCGGCCATTCTTTTGATTGCCGGTCCGGCAAAGGCCCAGCAGCGCGAGAAAATCATCATCGACAGCGATATCGGCGATGATATCGACGACGCCTTTGCCGTGGGGCTGGCCCTGTCCAGCCCGGAATTTGAAATCCTGGGCGTCTCGGCCAGTTTCGGAGACACTGTCGCGCGCGCGCGCATGTTCGATCGCATGCTGGGCGAACTGGGCCGCAGCGACATTCCCGTGGCGATGGGCGCGCCCGCCGCCGTCAACCTGAACGCCTTCACCCAGCGCCGCTATGCCGAAGGCGGCACCGTGACGGCCCGGCCCCATCCCAACGCGGTGGATTTCGTGCTGGGCCAGGCGCGCAAATATCCCGGCCAGGTGACCCTGGTGGCCATCGGCCCGCTGCCCAATGTCGGGGCGATGATCGACAAGGACCCCGCAGCCTTCAAACTGCTCAAGCAGGTGGTGATCATGGGCGGCTCGATCCGCACCATGAACGATCCCTATGGCGTGGCCGCGCCTGTCGCGCCGCATCCGGAATGGAACATCAAGAACGACATCGCCGGAGCCAAGAAACTGTTTGCTTCCGGCGTGACGCTAAAAGTGATGCCGCTGGATTCCACCGCCAACCTGAAATTCCATGACGTGGCGCGCACCGCCCTGTTCCAGCATGGCAGCATGCTGACCAACATCCTGGCGGGACTCTATTATGAATGGAGCGC
>CAIUTH010000214.1 GCA_903902075.1 uncultured Alphaproteobacteria bacterium | reverse complement strand
GCACCTGCCTTGCGCGCGGTTTCGATTCTGGCGGTAAGGGCGGACGGTTCGCTCAAGCTGATATCTGTCAAAAACGGCCCCGGGAAGTCGTAATCGGGCGCAATTCACACCCGGCCCACGCCACGAACATCACAGTCTTGCAAAGCTTTTGTGACGGTGCCGAAACTTGGCCACAAGCCTTTGTTTTCAATATATTTTCGGATTCGATCGGTCCTGCCGCCCCCCCCGCCCGACCGGGTTAACAAAACATCCGGAACTTTAAGCGTTTCTGAAGGTAACAGGGGGCACACTGGTCCTGAGAAACCCAGCAATAAGGCCGTATCCGAAGGTGTTGGCGCGGATCATACGCATCGTTTTTGGCAGCGTTGCCGGCGTCATGCTGGTGGCGGCGCTGGCCAATGTCGTGCTGACGGGCCAGCTGACCCTGATCTCGCCCGCCAGTTTCGGTGCGCTGCTGGCCGTGGCGCTGGCCTTTGTGCTCAACACGCTTTTGATGGCGCGCGAGCGCGGCGAGACCCTGTCGCGCCAGGCGTCGCAGTTGAAAACCATCGCCGGGCGCCTGGAAGTCTCGCTCAAGAATGCCGCCACCATCAATGCGCGCCTGAACCAGAGCGAGGCGCGCTACAAGGGCCTGGTGGACGCGCAGGGCGACGCCATCTTCCGCCGCGACAGCGCCAGCCGCCTGACCTATGGCAACGATGCCTTCTTCAAGCTGTTCGGGATCAATCCGGCGCGCGCGATCGGCTATCCCTTCGCGGCCGAGCCGCATCCGGAAAGCCGCGCACCCCTGTTCGGCAGCTTTCTGGAGTCGGGCCGTAACCGCGCCCGCTATGACCAGCATGTGAAGACCACCAACGGCTATCGCTGGATCTCCTGGGAAGATTTCGCGGTGCGCGATTCCCATGGACGGCTGGTGGAAGTGCAAAGCGTGGGCCGCGACATCACCGACCGCAAGATCCTGGAAGATGCGCTGACTGAAGCGCGCGACAATGCCGAAGAGGCCAGCCGCGCCAAATCCGGATTCCTGGCCACCATGAGCCACGAAATCCGCACGCCCATGAACGGCGTGCTGGGCATGGGCCGCCTGCTGCTGGAAACCGAACTGCGCCCCGAGCAGCGCACCTATGCGGAAGCCATCACCCAGTCGGGCGAAGCGCTGCTGACCCTGATCGGCGACATACTGGACTTTTCGAAAATCGAAGCGGGCATGCTGCAGCTCGACGAGGATGAAGTCGATCTTCGCACCATGATGTGCAACATCACTGAGCTCCTGTGCCCGCGCGGCCATGCCAAGGGCGTGGAGGTCACCGCCATTGTTGCACCCGACGTGCCGCAAACCATCATGGCCGATGAAGGGCGCCTGCGTCAGGTCATCACCAACCTGATGGGCAATGCCGTGAAGTTCACCGAACGCGGCGGCGTCTGCGTCGAGGTCAAGCAGATGGGCGAGATGCTGCGCTTTGATGTGCGCGACACCGGCGTGGGCGTGCCGCCCGCCAAGCGCCAGGAGATTTTCGAGGAATTCGTCCAAGCCGATTCCAGCCATGCGCGCAAGTTCGGCGGCACCGGCCTGGGCCTGGCGATTTCCAAGCGGCTGGTCGACACGATGGGCGGCGAGATCGCGGTGGACGCGGCCCCGGAGGGCGGCTCCTGCTTCTGGTTCACCCTGCCCGCCAAAGTCGTGACCCCGGCGCAAGGCGGCAGGCCGCTGGCCGGCATGCGCGTGGCGGTGATGAGCCGCAACAAGGCGCTGCGCGAAGGCATGTATCTGCAGATCGCCGCGGCCGGCGGCATTCCCGCCGATCCGGCCGGCCCCACCGATGCGGTGCTGATTGATGCGGGCACCGCCAATGTGCCGGACCTGACGGTGCAGCCCGATCCTTCGATCCCCGCGCTGGTGCTGCTGACACCCAATGCGCGCGGCGCGCTGGAAGAAATGCGCAGCCTTGGTTTTGCCGGTTACCTGGTCAAGCCGGTGCGCCAGTCCTCGCTGGTGACGCGCCTGATCCTGAGCCGCCGCGTCAATGCGCCGGCCGCCTATCAGCCGTATGAAGCACCCTCGCCCGTCGAGATCGCGCCGGTGGCCGAAGTGCCCGTGGAGATTCACGACGACCTGCCGCCGCTGGTGAACCAGCCGGTGGTGCAGCGGGAAATCGAAGCGCCGGATTTCGATCCGCCCGCCATTCCCGCGCCCTTCCTGGAAGACCATCCGCCACAAGCGCGCAGCGTGGGACCTGCTATTGTGCACACCCCGTCCGCCGAAGAAGGCCTGCACATCCTTCTGGCCGAGGACAATCCCATCAACATGATGCTGATCCGCGAGCTGCTGCGCCGCCGCGGCCACACCGTCACCGAAGTCACCACCGGCAATGACGCGGTGCAGGCGATGCTGAATGGCGGATTTGATCTTCTGCTCACGGACATCCACATGCCGGGCATGGACGGCATCGAAGCCGCCCGCGCCATCCGCCTGGCCGAGCAGCGCAGCGGACGGCGGCGCACGCCCATCGTGGCCCTGACCGCCGATGCCCTGGACGGCGGCAAGCGCGTCTGCCAGGAGGCGGGCATGGACGGCTTCCTGACCAAGCCGGTGGACCCCGCCGAGCTGGAGGAAATGTTCCTGATGCTGTTCCCTAGCGAGGAGCGTTCGCATATCGTCGCGGCATGACCGCTTCGGGGGCGTCGGCGCGCAAGCGCCACACATTCAAGGATTATCTCAGTCCGCGCGTGCTGGTGATGCTGGCGCTGGGCTTTTCGTCAGGTTTGCCCTTCCTGCTTGTGGGCAACACGTTCGGCTTCTGGCTGCGCGATGAAGGCACCACCCTCAAGGCCATCGGATTCATTTCCTGGGTCGGCATCGCCTATTCCCTGCAATTTGCCTGGTCGCCGCTGCTGGACCGAGTGCCCACGCTCAAGTTCCTGGGCCAGCGGCGGGGCTGGATGGTGCTGTCCCAGGTGCTCACGGCGATCGGTCTCATCGCCATGGCGATGGTGGGAACCAGTCACGGCCTGACGGTGCTTGGGGCCTGTGCACTGCTGGTCGCTTTCGCATCGGCCACCCAGGACATCGCCATATCAGCCTGGCGGATCGAGATCGCCAAAAGCCCGGACGAGCTGGGGCTTCTGACCTCCGCCAACACCATCGGCTATCGCGTCGCGCTGCTCTGCACCGACTCTCTTATCCTAGTGTCGGCCCAGCATCTGGGCTGGCCCCTGTCCTACACCATCTGCGGCGTAGCGATGGGCATCGGCTTGATCGCCAGCCTGATCGCGCGGGAGCCGGAACGCGCCGAAGCGGTGATGGCGCAGAAGGAAAAGGAAAAGCCGCTCTGGACGCCACGCGGCTTTTTCGATGCCGTGGCGGGGCCCTTCATCATCTTCTTCAAGACCCATGGCGCCGCAGCCCTGCTGATGCTGCTGGCGATCAGCCTGTACCGGCTGCCCGACTTTGTGCGCGGGCCGATGCTGAACCCGTTTTACCATGACGTGGGCCTGAGCAAGGACGTGATCGGGGCGGTGCGGGCGACCGTTGGCATCGCGTCCATCTTCGCGGGCGTGGCGGCGGGCGGATTTCTTTCCCTGCGGCTGGGCTATATGCGCGCGCTTATTCTGGGCGGGCTGCTGCAGGGGCTGGGGATCGCCGCCTTCGCCCTGATGACCCTGACCGGATCGGACGTGGTGGCCTTTTCGGCGGTCATGGCCTTTGACGACTTTGCCATCAGCGTGGCGGGGGTGACCCTGGTCGCCTACATGTCCAGCCTGACCAGCCTGGGCTATACCGCGACGCAATACGCGCTGCTGTCCTCGACCTATGCCCTGGCGGGGAAATTCCTCAAGGGCTTTTCCGGCGCGGTGATCGAGGGGCTGACCGCCCAAATAGGCCTGATGAACGCCTATGCCCTGTTTTTCATCGGTTGCGGCGCCATGGGAGTTCCCGCTGTGGTGATGTTCGCCCTGCTGGAGCGGCAACATAGAAAAGCCGCCATTAACCCGGCTTAATCACTGTCACAATCCATTGCCCGCCGCCCCGCGGATGGGGTAAAATTGTCAAACTGTCGCATTTGGGGTCTATGCCCCTGACAGGAGCCAGGGTGCGGTGAGTCGGGGGGACTTGGCCGCACCGAACAGGAACGACCGTGGTCAATATCTACGAAGCCGGACCTTTTGAGGGTCGCATGGAGCAGTGGCCGGTACTGGCCATCTCCGGCGCGCTGGAAGTGCGCCTGGCCGAGACCGAGCACGAGATCGAACAGGCCCAACGCCTGCGCTATTCGGTTTTCTACGAAGAGATGAGCGCCATCCCCTCGCCCCGCATGCGCGAGGAACGCCGCGACTTCGACAAGTATGACGATGTCTGCGACCACCTGTTGGTGGTGGACCGCGACGCCCATGACGAAGACGGCCAGCCGCTGGTCGTGGGCACCTATCGCCTGACGCGCGAGAAGGACGCCATGCGTGCCGGCGGCTTCTATACCGCCAGCGAATATGACCTGTCGGGCATGCTGAACGGCTTGCCCGCGGGCACCAAATATCTGGAGCTGGGCCGTTCCTGCGTGCTGAAAAGCTATCGCTCGCGCCCCGGCACGATGCAGCTTTTGTGGAAAGGCCTGATGGCCTACGTCGCGCGTTTCGACATCGACGTGATGTTCGGCTGCGCTTCCTTGCCCGGCACCGATGTAACGGAAATGGCGCTGCCGCTGTCCTACCTGCATCACCATCACCCCATGCCCGAAAAGGTGCGCATCAAGGCGCGGCCTGAGCTGTTCGTGGACATGAACCGCCTGCCCGCCGATGCGGTCGATCCGCGCGAGGCGTTGCGCACCCTGCCGCCGCTGCTCAAGGGCTATGTCCGCGCCGGCTGCATGATCGGCGACGGCGCCGTGGTGGACCGCCAGTTCGGCACCACCGACGTGTTCATCTATTTCCCGCTCTCGGACATGGATGCCCGTTACAAGAGCCGCTTCGGTTTAGCGAAGTAATCACTTCTTCTTTTTGGGGGACCACGATGCGCAAATTCACACTCGCGCTGGCCTTGACGCTTGCCTGCGCTTCGCCCGCTTTTGCCGAGAAAGTCCTGATTGAATCGCCGGATGCGCCCAAGGCCATCGGGCCTTATTCCCAGGCAATCCAGAGCGGCAAGCTGGTGTTCGTGTCGGGCTCATTGCCCTTCGATCCCGCCGGCAAGATCGATTACAGCCAGCAGGACGTGGCCGCCCAGACCCGGCGGGTGATCGACAATATCGCGCTGGAACTGAAGGCCGCGAACCTGACCTTGGATGATGTGGTCTCGGCCACCGTCTATGTCACCGACGTGGATGATTTTCCGGCGGTGAATGCCGTCTATGCCAGCTATTTCCATCCGCCCTATCCGGCGCGTGCTTTTGTGCAGGTCGCCAAGCTGCTGCGCGGCGCCAAGGTGGAAATCAGCGTCATCGCGGCAAAGAAGTGAACCGCCTCGCGGCGGCAGCGCTCACCTTTTTGATCGCAAGTCCTGCCGTCGCAGCGGATCTGCGCACGCAGGTGGACGATTATCGTGCCACCCATGAAGCCGCCATCGTCGGACAACTCGAGACCCTCGTTCGCCTGAAAAGCGTAGCGGCCGATCCGCAGGGGCTAGCCGCGACGGGCGCCGCCCTGGAAGGCCAGCTCAAGATGCGCGGCTTTGAGACCAAGTCCTGGTCCGCCGGCGGATCTGCGCCGATCATCTATGGCCTGCTCAAAAGCCCCGGCGCCAGGCGCACCGCGATTTTCTATGCCCATTATGACGGCCAGCCGGTCACACGCACGCAATGGTCATCCGACCCGTTCGTGCCGGTGATGCGCGATGGTCTTGCGGGCAAGGACCTGGACTGGAAAGCGGCAAAACCGCCCTTCAATCCCGAATGGCGCCTGTTCGGCCGCGCCACGGCCGACGACAAGAGCGCGATCATCGCCTTCCTGACCGCCTTCGATGCCTTGAAGGCGTTGCATCGCAAGCCGTCGGTCAACATCAAGGTGGTGTGGGAGGGCGAGGAAGAGGCCAGCTCCGCCCATCTGGACGGCATCCTAAAAGACCATGCGGATGAGCTGCGCGCCGATGTCTGGCTGATCGGCGACGGGCCGGTGCACCAGTCGCGCACGGCCACAATCTATTTCGGTGCCCGTGGCAGCATGGGCCTGGACGCCACCATCTATGGCCCGCTGCGTGCGCTGCATGACGGGCACTATGGCAACTGGGTGCCAAACCCGGCGGCGATGGCCGCCGAACTGATCACCCAGATGCGGGACGGCGAAGGTCGCATCATCATTCCGAATTTTGCCGACGATGTTCGTCCCCTGAGCGCCGCCGAACGGGAGGCCATCGCGCGATTGCCGAATGTGGAAGGCGGACTGAAAAAAGAGTTCGGCATCGCCCGCACCGAAGGCGGCGAGGGTCTCACCGCCAGCACTATGCGCCCGTCGATCAATATCCGCGGCATTCGCTCCGGCCAGGTCGGGGCGGAAGCCAACAACGCTATCCCGGTGGATGCGGTGCTGTCGGTGGACTTCCGGCTGGTGCCCGGCCAGACCACCCGGCGCGTGCAGGAGAAGGTCGAGGCTTTCCTGAAGGCCAGGGGCTGGATCGTGGTGCGGGAAACGCCCGACATGGCGACCCGGCTGGCGAACCCGCGCATCATCAAGCTGACCTGGGGCGGTGGTTATCCGGCGCTGCGCAGCGACATGACCAGTCCCGCCGCCAAGGGCGCTATCGCGGCGGCGGAAAAGGCCGCGGGCGGGCCCATCGCCATCCTGCCCATGATGGGCGGCAGCGTGCCGATCAACCTGTTTGACGAGCTGTTCCACGTGCCGATCATCGGGTTGCCGCTGGGCAACCACGACAACAACCAGCACGCCGCCAACGAAAATCTGCGGCTGCGCAACTTGTGGGACGGGATCAACCTCTACGCCGCCATGATGGCGCAGTTGAACTGGTGATCAGGCCAAATCGAAGAGCAGCACTTCGCTGGCCTCTTTCGAACGCACGGCGATTTGCGCCTGGTCGGTGATGGCGGCGGCATCGCCCGCCTTCAGCGCCTCTCCATCCACCGTGACTTCGCCCTTGGCCACCTGCAGCCAGGCCTTGCGGCCCTGCGATAAAGGATGGATCGCCTCGACATCGGTATCCAGCTTGGCCACCCAGATTTCGGCGTCCTGCACCAGGCGCACTTCATTCTCGCGCGGTTCGGGTGCGGCAATGCGGCCGAAATGGTTGCGCACCGCATCGGCATCGATGGTCTTCTGCTCATAGCCGGGCTGGATGCCGCGCTTGGACGGCATGATCCAGATCTGCAACAGGTGACAGGTCTCGGTGGCGCTGGCGTTGAATTCGGCATGGACGATGCCGGAGCCTGCGCTCATGCGCTGGATTTCGCCGGGGCGGATGGTGCCGCCGCCGCCGGTGGAATCCTTGTGAGCGATGGCGCCGTCCAGGATGTAGGTGACGATCTCCATGTCGCGGTGGGGGTGGGGCGGAAAGCCCGCGCCGCCCTTGATCCAGTCTTCGTTGATGACCCGCAGCGGTCCGAAGCTTTCAAAGGCCGGATCGTAATAGTCACCGAAAGAGAAGCTGAAACGCGAATCCAGCCAGTCGATATGGCCCTTGCCGCGGTCTTCGGATTTGCGGACGGTGATCATTTGCGAATTCTTTCGATGGCGTCCCAGACCAGGCCCGCGATGTCGGCGCCGCCAAAGCGCCGGACCTCGTGAATGCCGGTCGGGGAGGTAACATTGATCTCGGTCATATAGTCACCAATCACGTCGATACCCGTGAAGATGAGGCCCCGTTTCTTCAGGGCTGGCCCGATCGCGGTGCATATCGCCTTTTCCCGGGTGGTCAGCTCGGTGGCTTCGGGGCGGCCGCCGACATGCATGTTGGAGCGCGCCTCTCCCGACGCCGGCACCCGGTTGATGGCGCCCGCGAACTCCCCGTCCACCAGGATGATGCGCTTGTCGCCCTTGCGCACTTCGGGAAGGTAGCGCTGCACGATCACCGGCTCGCGGTAGAACTGCGTGAACATTTCCATGATGGCGCCGAAATTCTCGTCATCCGGCTTGACCCGGAACACGCCGGCGCCGCCATTGCCGTAGAGCGGCTTGATGATGATGTCCTTGTGGTCCTCGCGGAAGCTGCGGATTTCGCGCAGGTCCGACGTGATCAGCGTGGGCGGAATGAACTCGGAGAATTCGGTGACGAAGAGTTTTTCCGGCGCGTTGCGCACTTCCTTGGGGTTGTTCACCACCAGGGTCTTGGGATGGATGCGCTCCAGAATGTGGGTGGCGGTGATATAGGCCATGTCGAAGGGCGGGTCCTGGCGCATCAGCACCACGTCCGCGCAGGACAGGTCGTAGACGAAGGGCTCACCAAACGCGAAATGATCGCCCTTCACCGCGCGCAGGTTCAACGGGCGCACATGCGCCGTCACCTTGCCGTCGCGGAAGCTCAGGTCACGCGGCCCGTAATAGAGCAGCGCATGACCGCGATTTTGCGCTTCCAGCGCCAGGGCAAAATCGGAATTGCCGCTGATGTCGATCTTCTCGATCGGGTCCATCTGGATCGCGACGGTCAGTGCCATGTCACACCTTTTCAAAAACGTTCCGGCCGCCACACGTCCCGGTGATGCACCGAAAGAGACCTGGGCGCGATGGCGATGATATCAAAACGGGCGCCGCGCCGGGCCAGGCCCGGACGGCTGGCGAGATATAAGGAGGCGGCGCGGGCAATGCGAGTCTGCTGCCCCGGGCCCACCGATTCCGCCGCGGTGCGGGCCAGTTTCCGCGCCTTGACCTCGACAAAACAGACCGGGCCGAGCGGGGCGGCCGCCACCAGGTCGATCTCGCCGGCATGGGTTTTCTGCCGCCGCGCCAGGATGCGGTAGCCCTTCAGCCGCAGCCACAGGGCAGCCAGCGTTTCGCTGGTGTGACCGCGCTGATGCGCCGTCTGGCGATCCTCTTTAATTTTTGGCGCCATCTTTCAATTCCAGCGCCCGCGCATAGAGCGCCTTGCGCGAGCCATCGGTCAGCCCGGCGATCATTTCGGCAGCGGCCTTGACCGGCATGAAGGCCAGCGCCGCCTTCAGGGCGGCATCCACCTTGGCGTCGTCAGCCACCGCTTCCAGCGGCGGACCTACCAATAGCGTGACCTCGCCCCTGGGCGCCCCGGCCTTGGCATAATGCGCCGCCAGTTCGCGCAAAGGCCCGCGGCGCACTTCCTCATGCAGCTTGGTCAGTTCGCGGGTCATCGCGGCGGGGCGGTCGCCCAGCACATCGGCCATCGCCTCCAGCGACTCCGCCAACCGCTGCGCCGATTCAAAAAACACCAGGGTGGCGCGCACACCCTTCAATTCCTCCAGCGCACTTTTGCGCTCGCCCGCCCTGGACGGCAAAAATCCCGCGAACAGGAAGCGGTCGGATGGCAAGCCGCTGAGGGTCAGGCCCGCCAGCACCGCCGAGGGACCGGGGATCGCCACGATATTGGCCCCCGCCGCAATCGCCTCGCGCACCAGCTTGTAGCCGGGGTCGGACACCAGGGGCGTGCCGGCATCGGATACCAGCGCCACCAACCCGCCCCGTTCCAGCTGGGACAGGATCTGGGGCCGCATCTGCTGGCCATTATGATCGTTATAGGGGATCAGCGGCCGGGAGATGCCATGAATGGCCAGCAGCTTGGCGGTGACGCGGGTATCCTCGGCGGCGATGACGTCGCAAACTTTCAGCACTTCCAGCGCTCTCAAGGAAATGTCGCGGGCGTTGCCGATCGGGGTCGCCAGAATATAGAGGCCTGCCGCCAAACCGCCGCGTTCGGGCGGTACAAAAACAGGCGATTTACCCGGCTTACCCGAAGGCTTAGATTCGCGCGTCACAAGGATTGCCCGATGCGTTTCATGTCCCGCTTTTGTGCCATTGCCGCCGCTGTTGCGATAGCCGCCTGTACGCCCCGGCCCGAAACCTCGCCCCCGGCCCCGCCCATGATCGCGGTGCCCCATGGACCCATCGCGTCCAATCCGCTGGACCGCGACCAGCCCAGCTATATGCGCCTGCCCGGCCTGGCCGATGGCGCCACCCCCGTGCGGGTGGGGATCATCCTGCCCTTTACCAGCAGCTCGGCGGGAACCCGCGCCCTGGCCGGATCGATGCTGAAGGCCGCGGAACTGGCGATGTTCGCCGCCGGCAACCACAATATCCTTTTGATGACCGCCGATGAAGGCAATGGCGGCGCCAAGGCCGCCGATGCCGCGCAGCAGCTTTTGAGCCAGGGCGCCGAGGTCATTGTCGGCCCGCTGTTCGGACCGTCGGTGTCGGCGGTTGCGCCCATCGCGCGCGACCGCGCCGTGCCGGTGCTGGCCTTCTCCACCGAGAAGAGTGTCGCGGGCAATGGCGCCTATCTGCTGAGTTTCCTGCCGCAAAATGAAGTGCGCCGGGTGATCTCTTACGCCGCCGCCAATGGCCATCACCAGTTCGCCGCGCTGGTGCCGCAGACCGCCTATGGCGATGTCGCAAAGACCGCCTTTACCGATTCAGTCGCCGCGTCCCGCGGCACAGTGGTCGATGTGGAAAGCTTCGCGCCCAATGCCGGCGCCGTGGCCGGTCCCGCCAGCGCCGTGGCCAAGAGCGGCGCCGATGCGGTGCTGATCGCGCAGGGCGGCGTGATCCTGCGCGCCATCGCACCGACCCTGTCGCTGGATGGGGCGACGCGCGACAAGGTCAAGCTGCTGGGCACCGGCCTGTGGGACGATGACAAGGCCATCGCACGCGAATCCAGCCTGCAGGGCAGCTGGTACGCAGCGCCCACGCCCAATGCCGACGCCGCATTCGTGGACAAGTATCGCGCGGCGTTTGGCACCGCCCCGGCGCAGATCGCAAGCCTGGCCTATGATGCGGTGTCGCTGGTGGCGCTGTTGTCGCAAGGGCCGGCCTATCACCGCTTCACGGCGGCGGCACTGGCGGACCCCAACGGTTTTGCCGGGGTCAATGGCATCTTCCGCTTCAATAATGACGGCACGTCGGAGCGCGGGTTGGCCGTTCTGGAAATGACGCCGAGCGGCCCGGTGGTGGTCAGCCCTGCGCCGACCACGTTCCAGGGCAAGAATTCTTAGCGCCCGCTCACCCTTCGACAAGCTCAGGGTGAGGAAACGAAAGTCCTCATGCTGAGTCTGTCGAAGCATGAGGATCGCTCCGGCTAATTCAGCAGTTCTTCAATCACGCGATTGAGCAGCAAGCGCCCATTGGGCGTTGCCGTCAGCACATCGCCGTCTCGGGTCAGGTAGCCTTGTTGCGTCAACGCGGCGATCTTCGCCGCATCGGGCCGCGCGCCCCAGCGCTGTTCATAGGCCGCCAGGTCGAGCCCTTCGGCCAGCCGCAGATTCATCAGCAGATGTTCGCGCGCCGCTTCTTCATTGGAGATCGCGACCTGTTCGGCAAAGCCCTGGCCGCTTTTCGCCACCGTGTCGCGCCAGCGTTCCGGCAGCTTGATCGCGGCGGTGGCAGTGCGGTTGCCGCCCAGATTGACGCGGCCATGCGCCCCCGGTCCCACACCGGCATAATCGCCATAACGCCAATAGATCAGGTTGTGGCGGCTCTCCTGCCCGGGGCGGGCATGGTTGGAGATCTCATAGGCGGGAAGGCCGGCAGCCTGCGTCAATTCCTGCGTCGTTTCATAAAGCCCGGCGGCGATGTCTTCGTCCGGAATCTGCAGCTGTCCGTTCCTGTGCAGCAGAGCGTACGGCGTTTCCGGCTCGATGGTCAGTTGATAGAGCGACAGATGATCGGTGCCGAAGGACAGCGCCTGATTCAATTCTTCACGCCAGGCCGCATCGGTCTGGTCCGGGCGGGCATAGATCAAATCCAGCGAAACCCGGCTGAAATTTGCCATCGCCAGTTTCAGCGCCGCTCTGGCTTCGGCCACGTCATGCAGGCGGCCCAGCTTCCTGAGGTCGGCATCATTCAGCGCCTGGACCCCCAGCGACACGCGATTGACGCCGGCGGCGCGGTAATCGGCAAAGCGCGCTGCGTCGGTACTGGCGGGATTGGCCTCCAGCGTGATCTCCGGATCATTCGCCATCGGCCACAGCGCCGCGATCTTGCTCAGAACACGCCCAACCGATTTTCCCGACATCAGCGATGGCGTGCCACCGCCGAAGAAAATGGTCTCGACCACCGGGCGCTCAGATTGGTGCTGCGCCACCCAGTCCAGTTCGGACAGGATGCCATCCACCCAGCCATCTTCATCGATGGCGGTGCGAACATGGGAGTTGAAATCGCAATAGGGACACTTGGCGGCGCAGAATGGCCAGTGAACGTAAACGCCGAAGGCCAAGTCTAAAGACTCTCGGTGAAGATGCCGGAGTGCAGCAGTTTCTCAAACGCCTTGGCGCGATGGCTCATGGCGTGCTTCTTCGCCGGGTCGATTTCCGCGAACGTGTCTTCCATGCCGTCGGCGATGAAGATGGGGTCATAGCCAAAGCCGTGATCGCCGCGCGGCGGGAAGGTCAGGCGGCCATGCACTTCGCCTTCAAAGATCATGGATTCGCCTGAGGGCAGCGCCACGCACAAGGCGCAGACGAACTTGGCGGCGCTGGTGGTCAGCCCCTTGTGGCGCAACTCGTCACGGATACGGGTCATGGCGATGCGGAAGTCTTTTGTGGGGCCGGCCCAGCGCGCCGAAAAGATGCCGGGCGCGCCGTCCAGCGCATCGACGCAAAGCCCGGAGTCATCGGCCAGGGCGGCATGGCCGCT
Organism: uncultured Alphaproteobacteria bacterium; assembly: GCA_903902075.1. GTDB lineage: Bacteria > Pseudomonadota > Alphaproteobacteria > Micropepsales > Micropepsaceae > Rhizomicrobium. The sequence continues at coordinate 17,088 of CAIUTH010000214.1, read as the reverse complement.
GCACTTGGCAGAGGCATGCGCCTTGATTTCCGCATTCGCCGCAAAGGTCAGCCCGGTTTCTTCCGGTTCGGCAAGGCCAAGCGATCCGGCGCTTTCGGCCACGATGCCGTGCGGACCCAGCAGCGCCTTGATCTCGCGCACCTTGCCCTGGTTGTGCGAGGCGACGACCAGATGGCTGCCGCGCGGCAGTCTCACGCCAGAACGTCCTTCTGCAGCAGCACCAGTTCGCCGATTCCCTTGCGCGCCAGCTGCAGCAGCGCGACCAGCTGTTCCTCGGTGAAGGGCGCGCCTTCGGCGGTGCCCTGAATTTCCACCAGGCCGCCCGCGCCGGTCAGCACAAAATTGGCGTCGGTCTCGGCGGTGGAGTCTTCGTCGTAATCCAGGTCCAGCACCGCTTCGCCCTTGACGATACCGCAGGAAATCGCCGCGACGTGATCCTTGATCACCGGCGCCGACACCATGCCGATCTTCTTCATGAAGGCGACACATTGGCTGAGCGCGACAAAGCCGCCGGTGATGGCGGCGGTGCGGGTGCCGCCATCGGCCTGCAGCACGTCGCAGTCGAGCGTTATCTGGCGTTCGCCCAGCGCCGACAGATCGCATACCGCGCGCAACGAGCGGCCGACCAAGCGCTGAATTTCCTGGGTGCGGCCCGACTGCTTGCCGGCGGCCGCTTCGCGGCGCATGCGGTCATGGGTCGAGCGCGGCAGCATGCCATATTCGGCCGTCACCCAGCCCTTGCCCGAGCCCTTCAGAAAGGGCGGCGCCTTTTCCTCAAGGCTGGCGGTGACCAGCACATGGGTGTCGCCGAACTTGACCAGGCAGGAGCCCTCGGCATGACGGGAAAAACCGGGGGTGAGCGAAACGGCGCGCATCTGGTCGTGGGCGCGGTTGGAAGGGCGCATGGAGCCTCATATATGGGTCTGCTAAGTTGAAGCGTTACCTACAGGCAGCCGTCCCCGCTGCGCAACCGATCATAGAATTATCAGGATTTTCAATAGCTTGAGCCTAGAAACCCGCTCCCCCTTCCTGATGCCCCAAGGCTTTACCGACCGGCCCCGGGAGGTCTTTCGCCATCTGGTGGAGGCTTTTCTGGCCTCGGGCGAGCCGGTGGGGTCGCGCACCCTGTCCCAGCGGCTGCCTTTGGCGTTGTCTCCGGCCTCCATCCGCAATGTGATGGCCGACCTGGAATCCATGGGTCTGCTCTATGCCCCGCACACCAGCGCGGGCCGCGCCCCCACCGAAAAAGGCCTGCGCCTGTTCGTCGACGGGCTGCTGGAAATCGGCGAGCTGGCGCCGGACGAACGCGTCGCCATCGAGGCGCGCATGTCCGGCAGCGGCCAGCGTATCGAGGACATGCTGACCCAGGCCACCCAAAGCCTCGCGGGCCTGTCGCGCTGCGCCGGGTTGATGGTCACCGCCAAGCAGGACAGCGCGCTGAAGCATGTGGAATTCGTCGCCGTCGCGCCGGGCAAGGCGATGGTCATCATGGTCAGCGAAGACGGCCAGGTGGAGAACCGCGTCATCGACACGCCCGTGGGCCTGCCGGTTTCGGCCATGCAGGAGGCCAGCAATTATCTGGGCGCGCGGCTGCGCGGCCGCACCATCGACACCGCCCGTGCCGAGATCCTGGCCGAGCTGGACGGCGAAAAGCGCGAACTGGACACGCTGACCGCCAAGGTCGTGGCCGCGGGGCTGGCAACCCTGGCCGGTCCTGAAAAGGTGCTGATCGTGCGCGGCGCCGCGAACCTTCTGGAAGACCAGGCCGACCTGGAGCGCATCCGCACCCTGTTCGAGGATATCGAGCGCAAGGCCGACCTGATCCAGCTGCTGGAACTGGCCAAGGACGGCGCGGGGGTCCGCATCTTCATCGGTTCGGAGAACCGGCTGTTCTCGCTGTCCGGTTCCTCAATCGTGGCCGCCCCCTATGCCAATGCCCAGGGCAAGATCGTGGGCGTTATCGGGGTTTTGGGGCCGACCAGGCTGAATTACGGCCGCATCATCCCCATGGTGGACCATACCGCCAAAGTCATTGGACGACTGCTCGCTTAAGTCTTAAGAACGCGCCTTCAAGGAAGACTGTGATGACCGACGAACCCATGCAACTGCCCGATTCCGAAAACCCCCATGCCGCCGAATTCGCGGTGCTGGAGGCGTTGAAGGCCGAGGTGGACTCCCTCAAGGACCAGCGGCTGCGCGCCCTGGCCGAGGTGGAGAATATCCGCCGCCGCGCCGACAAGGAAAAGGCCGACGCCAGCCAGTATGCCGTGACCAAGTTCGCGCGCGACATGGTGGCCATTGCCGACAATTTCGCCCGCGCATTGGCGGCCGTGCCCGCCGACGTGCGCACTGCCGCAGATGCCCAGGTTCAGGCGGTGCTGGACGGCGTGGAAGCCACCGACCGCCAGCTGATCCAGGCGCTGGAGCGTTATGGCGTCAAGCCGATCGATACCAGCGACGGCAAGTTCGATCCCAACCTGCATCAGGCCATCGCCGAAGTGCCCGCGGCCGGCAAGCCCGGCGGCAGCATCGTGGATGTGGTGCAGACCGGCTTCATGATCGGGGAACGCCTCCTGCGCCCCGCCATGGTCACGGTTGCAAAAAAAGAAATGCCCGCCCAGACCGGAAACGTCGATACTCAAGTCTGAATTGGGGTCCAAGAGGGGACGTCATGTCTGAACTCAAGATCGTCGTGACCGGCGCGTCCGGCCGCATGGGACGCACGCTCATTCGCGAGATCGCGCAGGGCAACGGCATGACCTTGTGCGGCGCGCTGGAAATGGAAGGCCATCCCAACCTGGGGCTGGACAGCGGCACCCTGGCCGGCATGCAACCCAACGGCATCAAGCTGACCGCCGATCCCCTGCCGCTGCTGGCGCATGCGCAAGCCGTGGTGGATTTCACCACGCCCATGGTGTCGACCATGCTGGCGGATCTCGCCGCCCAGGCACGCATCGTCCATGTCATCGGCACCACTGGCTTTGATGCCAAGGCCGAAGCCCGCGTCCAGGCCGCCGCCCGCCATGCCGTGATTGTGAAGTCCGGCAATATGAGCCTGGGCGTGAACCTGCTGGCCGCGCTGGTGGAACGCGCCGCCCGGTCGCTGAGCGATTACGACATCGAGGTGCTGGAAATGCACCATCGCAACAAGGTGGATGCGCCGTCCGGCACCGCGCTGTTGCTGGGCAATGCCGCTGCCAAGGGGCGCGGCATTACGCTGGAAAAGAACTGGGTCAAGTCGCGCGACGGCCATACCGGCGCGCGCAAGGATGGCGATATCGGCTTTGCCACGTTGCGCGGCGGCTCCGTCGTCGGCGAGCATTCGGTGATTTTTGCCGGCACCGGCGAGCGCATCACGCTGTCCCATTCGGCGGAAGACCGTTCCATCTTTGCGCACGGCGCGTTGACGGCAGCACGCTGGGGTCATGGCAAGAAGCCGGGCCTGTATTCCATGACGGACGTTCTTGGCCTGTGAAGAAATTCAGCGCTGCGGAGGCTGAAGAGTTCTTTGCGCGGCTGAAGAAGCTGGACCCCGAGCCAAAGACTGAACTCAACTACGTCAATCCCTACACCCTGGTCGTGGCGGTGGCGCTGTCGGCGCAAGCGACTGACAAGGGCGTGAACAAGGCGACGGAAGCCTTGTTCAAAAAGGTGAAAACGCCAGAAGCGATGCTGGCGCTGGGCGAGGCTGGGCTGATCGAACACATCAAGACCATCGGTCTATATCGCGGCAAAGCGAAGAATGTGATCACGGCGGCCACAATCCTGGTTGAAAAGCATGGCGGCCAGGTGCCGAAGGATCGCGCCGCACTGGAAGAATTGCCCGGCGTTGGCCGCAAGACCGCCAATGTGGTGCTGAATGTGGCCTTCGGCGAACCGACCATCGCGGTGGACACGCACATATTCCGCGTCTCCAACCGCACGGGCCTGGCGCCAGGCAAGGACGTTCTGGCAGTGGAGTTCGCGCTCGAGAAGATCGTGCCGGCCCATTACAAGAGCCGCGCCCATCACTGGCTGATCCTGCACGGGCGCTATACCTGCATTGCGCGCAAGCCTTTGTGTCCCACCTGCGTGGTGCGCGACCTGTGCCGCTTCAAGGAAAAGACCAGGGAATTTCCGGACGAAAAGCCGAAGACCCTTAAGAAGTCTTCGGGGGCGAAGACCGCAAGGCGGTAAGGCAGGCCATGTCGGCGGCGTTCTGCGCCCCATGCGGCAAGGTCTCGACATGGCGCACCGCCAAGGGCGATCCATACAGGAAGAAGAAGGCGCGGCAGGCCGCCCCGTCATAGCGCCACATCTCGGTGGCGCCGTCCTTGCGCACAAAAGCGGGACGTCCCAGCGCCGCCATCAGGCCGGTGGCCGCTAGGTTCATGTATTGGCCCGGTTCCCCGCGCGGCGGGGCGGCCGGAATGCGGCTGGCTTGGGACACAGGCTGCGCGGGGCCTTTGGCGGCGCAGCCGGCAACCGCCAGGACTGTCACGAGAAGGGCGAGGTGGCGGAACATCTCTCGCCTTCTGCACCACCCCTGCCGGGCGAACAAGTGAAATGCTTGCACGGGGGTGCATCCCGCGTGTAAGCGGGGCCAAGCAATTTTCGGGGGTTCGCATGCCGCAGCAATATGATGTCGCCGGCCTGGGCAATGCCATTGTAGATGTCATCGCCTCGGTGGACGACCGGTTCCTGCTAAACCATCGCATCGCCAAGGGCGGCATGACCCTGATCGATGAATTCCGCGCCAAGGAATTGCTCAAGGTGCTGGCCGACAACCAGCAGACCATGAGCAGCCTGCATGAAGTGGCGGGCGGCAGCGCCGCCAACACCCTGGCGGGCTTGGCCTCGCTGGGCGGCAACGGCGTGTATGTCGGCAAGGTGTTCGACGACCGGCTGGGCGGGGTTTTCGCCAAGTCCATGTCGGCGCAAGGCATTACCTTCACCACCCATGCCACCCGCGAAGGGTCCACCACCGCCAGCTGCCTGATCGCGGTGACCCCGGACGGCCAGCGCAGCATGAGCACCTATCTGGGCGCCTGCCGTGAACTGACGCCGGACGACGTGGACGAAGAACAGGTCGCGTCGGCCCGCGTGCTCTATATCGAAGGCTATCTGTGGGACGAGGAACAGGCCAAGCAGGCTTCGCGTAAGGCCATCGCGGCGGTGAAGGGCGCTGGCGGGCGCATTGCCCTGTCGCTGTCCGACAGTTTCTGCGTCGGCCGTTTCCGCGACGAATTTCTGCATCTGCTGGACAAGGATGTCGGCATCCTGTTCGCCAACGAAGATGAAGCCAAGGCGCTGTTCGAGGCGGAAGATTTTGACGGCGTGATCGCCGGCGCCAAGAAGTGGGGCGGCATCGCCGCCCTCACCCGTTCGGCCAAGGGCTGCGTCATTGTCGAGGAAGGCGTGGTGCATGAGATTCCCGCCGCGCCGGTCAGCCGCGTGGTCGACACCACCGGCGCGGGCGATCAGTTCGCCGCCGGTTTCCTGTATGGCCTGACGCATGGCAAGGGGTTGGCCGATTGCGGCCGCCTTGGCGCACTGGCGGCGGCGGAAGTGATTTCGCATTACGGCGCGCGGCCCGAGACCTCGCTCAAAGACTTGGCGACGACGGCCGGACTGCTTTAGCCCACGCCCCTCTCTAATCTTCACCCTGAACCTGTCGAAGGGTGAGGATTATTCTCCGATAATGTGCAGCGCCACTTCGCGACGATGCGGCGCGGCGCGGTGCTCGAACACGTAAATCCCCTGCCAGGTGCCCAGCGCCAGCCGCCCCTTGTGGAGCGGAATCCCGATGCTGGTCTGTGTCAGCGCCGCACGGATATGCGAGGGCATGTCGTCCGGTCCTTCGGCGGTGTGGCGAAAGCGCGGACCGCTGGTGGCCAGATGCGCGAAGAAATCCTGCAAATCCCTTTGCACATCCGGATCGGCATTTTCCTGGATCACCAGCGAGGCCGAAGTGTGACGGACGAAGCAGGTGAGAAGGCCGTCCGCTATCCTGGCCTCCCGCACAAACGCCGCCACCGCATCGGTGCATTCGTAAAGTCCGGCCCCGCGAGTTGGCACCGTGATGGTGTGAAATGCCTGTTTCATCGCGGTTTTCGTAAATAGACATACAGCGCGCCGCCACCGCCATGTTTCGCATGGGCCGGCTGGGTCTTGGCAATCAATCCGGCAAGCTCCGGCTCGTTCAGCCAGCGCGGCACCATCTGCTTCAAGACGCCATGCGGCGACATCATCCAGGGTGCGTTGTCGTCGTTTTTCGGATTGCCCTTGCCGGTGATCACCAGCACCAGGCGATAACCCCGGCTGTGCGCCGCGGCCAGCCAGGTGAAGAGCGTGCGGTGGGCCGCGCCTTGCGTCATGCCGTGCAGGTCGATGCGCGCATCCGGCTCCAGCAAGCCGCGCCGCATCCGCTCCTGGGTGGCGCCATTGACGCCGCTGGCGCCGGTGACGGCTTTCTTTTTCGCCGGGCTCTTGAGCGGCGCAGGCCGGATCGGTCGGCCCTCCCGGAACGTTTGTTCGAACAGCTTTCGCTCTTCGTCGGTCGGAACGCGGCGGCTCATAGCGGATAATCGCGGCCGTCGCCGAGGGCCCCCGCTAGAGTATTGGGCAGCAGCACATACAGGCGCCCCGGCGCCTTCATCGCGCCGGCGCGGCGTTCGGCCTCCGGGCCAAAGCCGAAGAACATGTCGGCGCGCACGGATCCACGAATGGCGCCGCCGGTATCCTGGGCCACCATCACGGCGCGCACCGGATCGGGGCCGTCAGCGGCGACATAGAAAGGCGCGCCCAGGGCATGAATGCGCTGGTCCACCGCGATGCTGCCGAGCGGGGTGATGTTCACACCTTGCGATCCGGTCGAGCCCAGTGCGGTGTCGCCCAAGGCTTTCTGTTCAAAGAAAATATAGCTCTTGTCGGTTTCCATCACGGCACGGGCTTTGGCCGGGTTGGCCAAAAGCCAGGCGCGGATGGTCTGCAAGGACACGGTCTCGCGCGCCAGAGATCCGTCGGCAATCAGGGTACGCCCTATCGCGGTGTAGGGCTGGCCATTCTCGCCGGCATAGGCGATGCGCGCCGTGCCACCATCCTCGAACACAACGCGCCCGGAGCCCTGGATCTGAAGGAAGAAGAACGCCACCGCGTCATCGGTGTAGAACAGCACCGGCGCATTCACGCCCTTTTCATTGATCCGGGCGCGGTCGGCGTACGGCACCAGCGCATGTCCGGATACTTTGCCGGAGATGTGTTCACCCTTCAGCTTGGGATTGAACAGGCCCAGATCGGCGCGCACCAGATCCGCAGGCAAGCCATAGACCGGCGTCTGGAAGGCGCCGTGCTTGGTGCGGCTGCCCCTGATCTGCGGCTCATAATAGCCAGTGAACAGGCCATCGCCACCGCTCACCGCATAGGGGGTGAAGTCTTTCTGGAAGAATGCCTTGGCGTCTCCGCTCGCATCGGCGCAGACGCTTTGCCAGTCTGCCACGGTGCCGGCATAGCCCGCCCCACCCATTGGCGCGCTGGCCGGCTTTGCTGTCAGCACGACACAGCTGCGCCGGAATGCCGCAAGGGCCGCATCGGCGCTGCTGCCGCTCCAGTCCGGCAGATCGAAAAATCTTGCACGTGACAGATGAAGGCTGGAAACCGCTTGGGTTTTCGGCGGCGGCGGGCTGGTGCAGGCCGCAAGCGCCAACAAGGCCAGAAGAAGAAGCCGCTTACTCCGGAACATCGCCGGAGGTCGCCACCAACACCCAGTTAGGGTCCGTGGAATCCAGGTTGCGTTCGAAGCTCCACACGTCGATGACAACGTTGTTGTCTTCTTTGGCGCTGGCAAATTCAGCAGTGAAGGTGACGGTGATCTCCGCGTCCCGCCCATGCAGCGCCGATCCCGAAATGCGGGCGTCGGAAAGCTTCACCAGCGCAGGCGGCGGTGCGCTGCGCGCCGTGATGCCGGCATCAAAGGCGGCGAAGACGTCCGGCGACAGCAGCGGGCGCAAGGTGTCGCGGTCCCCGGCTACGAAGGCATTCACGATCTGGGCATAGGCCTCGCGCGCACCGGCCAGAAATTTGGGGGTGTCGAAGCTGTTGTCTGCCAGCTGGATTTCCAGGATGCCGTTGGAGGACTGAACCGGCTGCACGGGCGGCTGCAGGGCGTTAGGGGCCTGTGCGGGAGCGGCTTGCGGCGGCGGTTCATGACCGGTGCGGCGGCCGAGCACGCTGTAGAGGCGAAAACAGACGACCCCCGCCACCATGGCGGCGACGAAAAGAACCAGTGTCTGCGAATCCGGCATTTCAGGAACCTTGGTTTATGGCCGTCCCGCCCGGGGCGACCCTAACCGCCACAAACGGGCCTGAAAAGCGCCTTTTGCCTGATGCCGCGGGCCGCTTCGCTTGTCATCCGCGCGTGATCCATGGTAGCGCCCGGGCCGAAATTGCATGAGAGACGCGACGATGAGCAACGAAGGAACTCCCGCACCGGCCAATCCGGGCATGCCCAACCTCCAGGTGGTGGGCCAGTACATCAAGGACCTGTCCTTCGAAAATCCCGGCGCCACCGCAAATATCGCGGACCGTCCCCAGATCGAACTGGCCGTGGACCTAAACGCCGCGCGCCTGGCCGAAGCAGACATGTTCGAGGTCGAGCTGAAGATTCGCGTCGATGCCAAGAACGACGGCAAGCCGCTGTTCCTGCTGGAAGTCGCCTATGCCGGTATCTTCCGCCTGAGCAATGTGGTGGATACCGCCACCCAGCAGATGATCCTGCTGATCCAGGCGCCGCACATGCTGTTCCCGTTTGTGCGCCGCATCGTGTCGGATGTGGTGCGCGATGGCGGCATGCCGCCCCTTATGATCGAGCCGATCGACTTCATGCAGCTCTACCAGGCGCGCGTGGCCCAGGCGACAACCGCCCCCCAAGGGACCGCTTAAGGGCAGCGCTTAATTATTCCAGAGGTCTTTGCCGCCCAATTCCTTGGCGACAAAGGCGGCGTGGATTTCCAGTTCCACCACGGTGATCAACGGCGCCAGCTTCTCGGGCCGCTGGCGTGCCGCGCGCACCTGTTCTGTGCCTTGCGCCGCCGCGATTTCCACCGGGGCCAGCATCAAGCCGCGCTGGCGGCCGCCGATCAGCTCCAGGTAGATTTCCGCCGTCAGCTGGGCGTCCAGCAACGCGCCATGCTTGGTGCGAGCCGACAGGTCGACGCCGAAACGCTTGCACAATTCGTCCAAGGAATAACGCGCGCCGGGAATCTTGCGCTTGGCGATTTCAATCGTGTCGATGGCGCGCGACAGGGGAATGCGCGGGCGGCTGACCCGCTCCAGTTCGGCATTGATGAACTTGATGTCGAAGCTGGCATTGTGGATCACCAGCGGCGCGTCGCCCAGGAATTCCAGGAACTCTTCCACCACATGGGCGAACAGCGCCTTGTCGGCCAGGAATTCATTGGACAGGCCGTGCACCCGCTGGGATTCGATGGGCACGTCGCGCTCGGGGTTCAGGTAGAACTGCAGGGTGCGGCCGGTGGGAATATGATCCATCAGCTCGACACAGCCGACTTCCACGATCCGGTGACCGTCGCTTGGCTCGAAGCCGGTGGTTTCGGTGTCGAAGACGATCTCACGCACTGATTTTATTCCGTATGTCGGCCAGAATCATTTTCACCTGTTCGCGGGCGTGATCCAAGCCCTTGTCGGTCGTCACGACATAATGGGCCTGTGCACGCTTTTCCACGTCGCTCATCTGGCGGGCTTTGAGAGCTTCGAATTTCTCCTGGGTCATGCCGGGACGGGCCAACACCCGCATCCGCTGGACATGCTCGGGGGCGCTGGCCACCACTACGGCATCCACCCGGGTTCCGGTTTCCAGCAGCAGCGGAATATCCAGCAGCACGATGGGCGCATCCGCTGCCGCCAGGAATTGTTCGCGCCGCTCGGCCACCAGGGGATGCATCAACCCTTCCAGCCGCGCCAGTGCCCCCGGATCACCCGCCAGGGATTTGGACAGCGCCGCCCGGTCCACCACACCGGCCTTGGTGGTGCCGGGATAGGCCGCCTCGATCATCGCGGCCGCTTCACCGGCATAAAGCTCGTGGATTACGGCATCGGCATCGAATACCGGAATGCCTTCGGCAGCGAACAGTTTGGCGGTTTCGCTTTTGCCCATGCCGATCGAGCCGGTCAGGCCGATGACAAAAGGCCGGGGGTTTTTATTTATTGGCACCCAGCACCTTCACCAGCGCCGCGCGCAAAGCCGGCGTGACTATCGGGCTTACTCCAAAGAACGCTTCAAAGGATGGCACCGCCTGGTGCAGCAGCATACCAAGGCCATCAACAGTCTTATGGCCCCGGGCGGCGGCGTCTTTCAGCAGTTTGGTTTCCAGCGGATTATAAACAATATCGCAAACAGCAGCGTCTTTGCGCAAAGCGCTCAGATCAATGTTCAAAGGCGGGTTGGCGCCCATACCGGCACTGGTCGCGTTTACAACCAGCACAGCGTCTTTCGCCGCAGTCGCCCAATCATCGAGGCTTCCTGGAATCAATTTCGTTTCTGATCCCTCCGCGGCAAACTGTTTAGCAAGAACATCAGCTCTATGAGCATCGCGATTGAGAATATGAATCCACGATGCTCCTAACGGGGATACCATCGCTGATATCACTCCACGTGCGGCACCGCCGGCACCTAGGACTACTCCTCTTTTACCGAGAAGATAGGCCGGCTCGAGCACTTCCATTATGCTCGCGGCCAACCCATACGTATCGGTATTCCTGGCATGCACGGTACCGTTGTCTCTGAAAACAAGCAGATTGGCAGCACCTGCGTACTTAGCAGCATCATCAGCAGTATGCGCTATAGCGAAAGCCGCTTCCTTATGTGGGACGGTTACGTTCACGCCTTTGAAGCCAGCGCGACGCACGCCTTCGATCACCGTGGAAAAGTCCTCGCGCGTTGCCGCCAGCGGCACCATGGCGCCGTCGATTTCATATTCTTTAAGCCAATGGCCGTGCAGCACCGGCGACAGCGAATGGCTGACCGGCCAGCCGATCACACCGGCGAGTTTTGCTTTTCCCGTCAGGCTCATGACGCCAAGACGCCTTCCTTGCGCAATTGGGCCAGGACCTGCAGCAGCGGCAGGCCCAGCACCGAGAAATAATCCCCGTCCACCTTAGCGAAGAGTTGCGCCCCGCGCCCCTCGAAATGATAGCAGCCCACCGAGGACAGGATCGCCGGGCCTTCGGCGGCAAGATAATGGTCCAGGAAATTCGGGCTTAAATCGCGCATTGCCATCCGGCAGGGGCTGGCATGTGTCCATAGCAAGGCGCCGTCCCGGGCCAGCGCCGCTGCCGAGACCAGCATATGGGTCTGTCCCGACAGCCGCGCCAGCAGGGCCCGTGCCGAATCCAGCGTGGCGCATTTGCTGAGATATTCGTCGCCGAAGGCGATGACGCTGTCGCCGCCCAGCACGGTCTCTCCCGGATGACGGTGCGAGACCGCCAGCGCCTTTTGCTGCGCCAGTTCGGACGCGACAGCCGGCGCATCGGCGCCCCGCGCCTTGAGATCAGCCATCAGGCGGTCTTCGTCCAGGTCGGCAGGATCGGCGGTGAAGACGACACCCGCCGCCGTCAGCAGCGCTTTGCGGCTTGCGCTTCCGGAAGCCAGAACCAAGCTCACGTGATGATGTCCTTGCGTTCGGCCAGAAGATTCATCACCGCCGCTGCCGTCTCTTCAATCGAGCGGCGCGACACATCGATCATCGGCCAATCCTGGTTCTCGAACAGCTGACGGGTGGCGGCGATCTCGGCGCGCACCGAATCCAGTTCGACATAATCGCTGTCGCGGGTCTCGCCCATGCTGGTCAGCCGGTTGCGCCGCACCTGCACCAGCCGGTCGGGCGACACCCACAAACCCACGATCAAGGGCTTTCTAGCCGCCAGCAATTGCGCCGGCGCCGGCAGGCGCGGCACCAGAGGCACATTGGCGGCACGAATTCCGCGGATGGCCAAATAGACGCAGGTTGGCGTCTTGGAGGTGCGGCTGGCGCCGGTCAGGATCACTTCCGCATCGTCAATGGAATCCAGCGATTGGCCGTCATCATGGGCGATGGTGAAGTTCAGCACTTCGATGCGGTCCAGATAGCGGGCGTCCACTTCATGCTGGCGGCCGACCTTGTGGGTTTCGGAGGCGCCCAGGAACCCGCGCAGCGCCGTCACCGGGCCTTCCAGCACGTCGATGCAGCGCACTTCGATGTCCTTGCAGCGCGCGATCAACCGCTCACGCAGCCCCACATTGGCCAAGGTGAAGAAGACGATGCCCGGCATGATGGCCACATGGTCCAAGGCGCGGGTCAGCTGGGTCTCGGACCGCACCAGGGCATAGGGATGGACCATCACATCCACATTCTCGAACTGGGCCAGGGCGGCGGTGGCCATGGCATGCAGGGTTTCGCCGGTGGAATCCGACACAAGATGGACGTGAAACTTCTGATCCACAGGGCTATCCAAGATTTCGGCCGGCCTGTGCGCAGCCTGGGGTTAAAAGGCCAAAGCAGGCACAGGTCTGGCGGCGGCGGCGGGGACGGCGGTACAAAAGGTATGGTTTGGGGACGCTTGGCTTAACCACCAACATACCATGACCCTGTCCGCCTGCCGCCGGAATTTGCGCAAGTCCTTGAGTCCATGCGCGCCTTCGCTTAAGCCAAAAACCTCACACAGCTTGGCCCACAACTCACAGCCCTAACATCAACTTCATCATCTTAAATACCTAGGAGTCTTGTTTTGAAGTATGGTCGGAAAGTCGTGGCTGTGTTGGAAGGGGGCGTTGAGAAAACGCCGCCGGTCTGGCTGATGCGCCAAGCCGGGCGCTACCTGCCCGAGTACCGCGAATTGCGGGCCAAGGCGGGATCCTTCTGGAAGCTGGCGCTGACCCCGGACTATGCCGCCGAAGTTACCCTGCAGCCGATCCGCCGTTTCGGCTTTGATGCGGCCATCCTGTTCTCCGACATCCTGACCGTGCCCGAGGCGCTGGGCCAGAAGGTGACCTTCACCGAGGGCGAAGGCCCCAGCCTGGTCCCTGTGACCTCCGCCCAGGGTTTCGACACCAATCGCGAAAACTGGTCCAGCTATTTTGAGCCGGTCTACGAGGCGTTGCGGCTGACCCGGGTGGGCCTACCCCCAGAGACCACCTTGCTCGGCTTCGCGGGCGCGCCCTGGACCTTGGCGACCTATCTGGCGGCCGGAGCAGGGGGCGATGAACAGAAAGCTGCCAAGCTCTGGGCCTACCGCGATCCACAGGGCTTCGCAGGCCTTTTGGATATTTTGGGGCAATGTGTCGCCTTCCACCTGATCCGCCAGATCGATGCCGGCGCCGATGCGGTGCAGATCTTCGACAGCTGGGCATCGGGATTGCCGGCGGCGCTGTACGAACAGGTCGTGGTCGAGCCCACCAAAAAGATCGTCGCCCAGGTTCGGGCGGCAAGGCCGGACGCCAGGATCATCGGGTTTCCCCGCGCCGCCACTTTGGCCGGCTATGAAAGCTATGTCCGCGCCACCGGTGTGGATGCGGTGTCGCTGGATACAGCAGCCCCGATGGACTGGGCGGCGAAGAATTTGGGCTGCGCGGTGCAGGGCAATCTGGATCCCATCGCGCTTATCGCCGGCGGCGCCGCGCTGGACCGGGCGGTGGACAACATCCTAGCGGCGACGGCAGGCAAGCCGCATATCTTCAACCTGGGCCACGGCATCCTGCCGGAGACTCCGATCGCCCATGTCGAACAATTGCTGAAGCGCATCCGCGCATGAAGATTGCTGTCGTCCTGTTCAACCTGGGTGGTCCGGATTCCCCGGAAGCCGTCGAGCCGTTCCTGCGCAATCTGTTTTCCGATCCCGCCATCATCAGCCTGCCGGCGATCATCCGCTTGCCGCTGGCGCGGTACATCGCCCGAAAGCGCGCGCCAATCGCGCGCAAGATCTATGAGCAGATCGGCGGGTCCTCACCGATTTTCCCGGAGACGCGCTGCCAGGCCGATGCCCTGCAGGCAGCGCTGTCCGGCGATGGCGTGGAAGCCAAGGCGTTTGTCGCCATGCGCTGCTGGCACCCCTTCAGCGATGGCGCGGCACAGGCGGTCAACGCGTTTAACCCTGATAAAATAGTGCTTTTGCCGCTCTATCCGCAATATTCCACCTCCACCACGGCTTCGTCCGTCAAGGACTGGCATCGCGCGGCCAAAAAGGCGGGGCTGACCGCGCCGACATCGCGGGTGTGCTGCTATCCCTGGGATCAAGGCTTTGTTGCCGCCTCGGCCGCGAAGATTCGCGAGGCCATGGCGGGCGCGCGGCAGGATATTTCCTATCGTCTGCTGTTGTCGGCGCATGGTCTGCCCAAGCGCATGATCGACAAGGGCGACCCCTATCAGTGGCAGGTTGAGCAAAGCGCTGCCGCTATCGTCAAGGCGCTAGACATGCCGCAGCTGGAGCCGGTGGTCTGCTACCAGAGCAAGGTGGGGCGCCTGGAATGGATCGGGCCGGCTACGGATGCGGAGATTGCCCGCGCTGGCGCCGACGGCAAGGGCGTGATCGCGGTGCCGCTGGCCTTTGTCAGCGAACATTCCGAAACCCTGGTCGAGCTGGACATCGAGTATCGCCATCTGGCGGCGGAAGCGGGTGTGCCGGACTATCGCCGGGCCGCCACGGTGGGGTCACATTCGGATTTCATACAGGGCCTGGCCGGTCTTGTGCGGAGCGCCCTGGACGGCAAAACTGTCACCTGCGGTGAGGGCCGCATCTGTCCGACCAGTCATAAACGCTGCGGGTATGGAGAACGCTAATGGACGCGCTGCGCAACGAACTGTCGAATTACATTCCCTGGTTCCTGGCCTTTCACCTCATCGCGGTGGTGGCCTGGATGAGCGCCATGCTCTATCTGCCCCGGCTGTTCGTCTATCACACCGAAGCGGCGCCGGGCTCGGAGTCCAGCGAGCGCTTCAAGGTGATGGAGCGCAAGCTGCTGAAGGCGATCATGAACCCGTCCATGATCGCGGTGTGGATCCTGGGCCCGCTGCTGGCCTGGCTGACCGGCGCCTATCTGGACACCTGGATGCAGATCAAGTTCGTGCTGGTGATCATCATGAGCGGCATGCACGGATTGTTCGTGCGCTGCTGGCGCGATTTCGCCAATGACCGCAATACCCACAGCGCCCGCTTTTACCGGATCGTCAACGAAGCGCCGGCGCTGCTGATGGTGCTGATCATCATCCTGGTGAAGGTCCAGCCTTTTGGTGAGTAGCCCGCCTACGGCGCGTCGATTAATCCGGATGAACCGGCTGAAACATTAATTGCGGGACGGGCCCCAAAAGGGCTTAGTGGCCATATTTGCAAGCCCCGCAAATCGCGCTATAACCATCCCGTCTGATCGACCCACGCAGCAGCGGACCGTGCAAACGGTACAGGGTCAAAACCAACCTCTTTCGATGATCGGTCCTTGGGCCCCCGGCCTATTCCGTGCACCGAAAACCAATTCCCCCTTCTGTTCCAGGTACCGACCATGACTGTCCAAGATGGCCTGCAAGTGATGAAGCTGCAGGATCTCAAGAACAAGAAACCCGCCGATCTGGTGACCTTTGCCGAGGAGCTGGAGATCGAGAATGCCTCGTCCATGCGCAAGCAGGACATGCTGTTTGCCATCCTCAAGGAACTGGCCGAACGCGAAGTCGAGATCACCGGCCAGGGCGTGGTGGAAATCCTGCAGGACGGCTTTGGCTTCCTGCGCTCGCCGGAATCCAACTACCTGCCGGGCCCTGACGACATCTATGTTTCTCCCTCCCAGATCCGCCGCTTCGGCCTGCGCACCGGCGACACTGCCGAAGGTCCCATCCGCGCGCCCAAGGAAGGCGAACGCTATTTCGCGCTGCTGAAGGTCACGACCATCAATTTCGAGGACCCCGAGCAGATCAAGCACAAGGTCCATTTCGACAATCTGACGCCGCTTTATCCGACCAAGGCGCTGAAGATGGAGCTGGACGATCCGACCATCAAGGACAAGACCGGCCGCGTCATCGATATCGTGGCGCCGCAGGGCATGGGCCAGCGCGCCCTGATCACCGCGCCGCCGCGCACCGGCAAGACGGTGATCCTGCAGAATATCGCCAAGGCCATTGCCGCCAACCATCCCGACGCTTTCCTGATTGTGCTGCTGATCGACGAACGCCCGGAAGAAGTCACCGACATGCAGCGCACCGTGGTGGGCGAAGTGATTTCCTCCACCTTCGACGAGCCGGCCACCCGCCACGTGCAGGTTGCCGAAATGGTGATCGAAAAGGCCAAACGCCTGGTCGAGCATCGCCGCGACGTCATCATCCTGTTGGACTCGATCACGCGCCTGGGCCGCGCCTACAACACTGTCGTCCCGTCTTCAGGCAAGGTGCTGACCGGCGGCGTGGACGCCAACGCCCTGCAGCGCCCCAAGCGCTTCTTCGGTGCGGCGCGCAATATCGAGGAAGGCGGTTCGCTGACCATCATCGCCACCGCCCTGATCGATACCGGCAGCCGGATGGACGAAGTGATTTTCGAAGAGTTCAAGGGCACCGGCAACAGCGAAATCATCCTGGACCGCAAGGTCGCCGACAAGCGCGTCTTCCCGGCCATCGACATCATGCGCTCGGGCACCCGCAAGGACGAACTGCTGGTCGAAAAGGGCCAACTGGCCAAGACCTATGTCCTGCGCCGCATCCTGTCGCCGATGGGCACGGTGGACGCCATCGAGTTCCTGCTCGATAAGCTGAAGTCGGCCAAGAACAACAGCGAGTTCTTCGAAAGCATGAATACCTGATCAAGCCGAGGGCTTGCCGGAAACCAGAAGCGAGATTGGCCGCAACCCGTGTTGCGGCCAATTTCTTTTGTGACGCGTAACGATGATCGGGGCTTTAAACTTTCAGAACAATCGGTTTGAGATCCCCGACCAGGAAAATCCAGGCTGCCGCGCCCGCCGCCGTTACCGTGCCAATGAAACCCAGCGCCCAATCAAATGAGCCCGTCTGCTGGTAGATCACCCCGATCACCAGCGGCGTGACGATGCCGGACAGGTTGGCTGCGGCGCTGAACAGGCTT
>CAIUTH010000213.1 GCA_903902075.1 uncultured Alphaproteobacteria bacterium | reverse complement strand
GGCTGATCGACCAGGATGATGTAGAAGTTCTGGGCCGCAGCGCCCGCCCAATCCGCATTGGCAGCGGCGGCGCGGAAGGCTTCAACGGTCGGCTCCGTCACCTTGCCGTCCTTGTTCAGCATCTTCACATGGGCCAGGTGGTTTTGCTTGGCATAGGCATATTCGACATAGCCGATCGAACCGGAGATCTGCGCCACGTTGCCGGCAACGCCTTCATTGCCCTTGGCGCCGATGCCGGTGGGCCAGTCGATGGCGGTGTCCGCACCCACTTCGCTCTTCCAGGACGGGCTCACGCGCGCCAGGTAGGTGGCGAAGATGAAGGTAGTGCCCGAACCGTCGGAACGGTGCACGACGCTGATGGACTTGCCCGGCAGGTTGAGGCCGGGGTTCAGCTTCTTGATCGCCGCATCGTCCCAGCGGGCAACCTTGCCCTGGTAGATGGCGGCCAGGGTGGCGCCGTCCAGGGTCAACTGGCCGGCCTTGATGCCGGGCACGTTGATCACGGGGACCACGCCGCCGATGACGGTGGGGAACTGGGTCAGGCCGGCGGCCGCCAGTTCCTTGACGGTCAGCGGCTTGTCGGTGGCGCCGAAGGCAACCGTCTTGGCCTTGATCTGGGCGATACCGCCGCCCGAACCGATCGACTGGTAGTTCAGGCCGGTGCCCGAAACGCCCTTATAGACCGCCGCCCACTTGGCGTAGATCGGGAAGGGAAAGCTGGCGCCGGCGCCGGTGATATCGGCGGCGAAGGCGGTCGTGGCAATTGCCAGTCCCGCCACCGCACCGATCAGTGCCTTGTAGTTCATCTTCATCTGTCTTCTCCAATTGGGGCGGATGCCCCGTTGCGATGTTTAGTTGGCGAATGCCAGGCGGACGCCCAGAATATTCAGGTCCTGGCTGTCGCGGTTGAGGTTGCTGGCGATACCCCTGTTGACCTTCACGATCATGTCGTTGACCTGCAGCTTCACGTTGCGATTCATGTACCAGTTAATGCCCAGGGTGACGATCCGCTCCTCACCGCCGTTGATGCCCGCCAGTTGCACCGTGTTGGCGGTCTGCGCCGGATTGTAGTTCAGGTCCATGTCGGAATAGCGCGCCGTCAATTCCCACGCACCCCAGCTGTCTCCCTCCAGCGAGAAGGGGCGTGACGGGACCGGGTTGCCGAAGGCACCGACTTCATTGGTGATCGCCTGGGTGGTGTAGGGCTTGGTTTCGCCGGTCACGATCCAGGTGCCTTCCACGTAGAAGCCATCGAAGCTGGGACGGTCGGCAACGGTGAAGAAGTTGCCGCCGAAACAACTGCCGGCGACGAAGCCGCCGGTCGGCGCCGTGCCGCACTGACGGTCCAGGCTGAAGCGGGCCCATTCACCCGCCAAGTAGAAGTTGTCGAGATTGCCCTGCGCGTCGAACGAGAACATCTCTCCCGTCTTGGCATTGATGTTGCCGGTACTGATCAGGCGCGTACCGTCGACGCGCATCTGAGGCCGATCCTGCAGGTTGACTACGCCGCCGCCCGCACCTGTACCGCCGGTGTAGAGAAGCTTGCCGTAGTTGCCGCCGATCTGGATGTTCGAAAGGCCGTCGGTCCACAATCGTTCGGACACGCGCACGATGGCCTGCGACTGCTCGTCGCCGCCCGGTGCCGTGCCGGTACCGCTGCCATGGCCGGTCGTAGTGCCGGTGGTACCGCCCGTGAAGCTGCCGGTGATCGCCAGGTGATCGCCTGCCCACAGCGTGTCGGTCTTGGACCAGCCGATTTCAATGCCGCGGCGGGTGTCACCAGCGCCGTATTGGGAGGCGATATTGTCGATTTCGGTGCGCTCGATGAATGGCAGCGCTGAAGAAGACTGCGAGAGCTCACCTGCGAACACCGGCTCCAGAACGCCCACGCTGAAGTGCCAGTCCGGAATACCAATATAGCTGAGATAGAAACGGTTCAGCAGCGGGTCACCTTCGTTGCCGCCGGCAGCGCCGCCGCCATTGCTGCCGCCGAAGTTGAAGCGGACGTCATAGGCGAAATCCCTGTAGACCTTACCATCGAAGCCGACGTAGGCGCGGCGCATCACCGCGCCGGAACCGAGGTCGTTGGGACCATTGAAACCGGCGGGATGGGTGTCATCCTGCATGAAGCTGGCATAGTCGGTCTGGAAGCGCATGCGCACGTTGAAGGTGAAACGGCCATCGCCCGAGGCCAACGAGGGGCGGCCATTGTCAAATGTCCAAACAGCAGAATTATAACTCTGTTCCAGGGTGGATAGGCGGGTGCGATCCGCCTGGGCCCGTTCCGCCGCCGAAGCCTGCGCATCTTCCAGCGCCTGTATGCGCGCCGCCAGGTCCGCGTTGCTCACGGGAGAGTTCTGGGTAAAATTCTGGGCCAGAACCAGCGGATGATCCGCGGCACTGACTGTCATGTCGTCCGCGTTGGCCGTCTGCGCACCCATCGCGATGGCGGCGACGCCGCTCATCAGCACAACTCTCCCCTTTTTCAATCCCCAAATCCCCCTGTGAACCTCGTGCTGAATTTCGCACGCGGTTCAAATAGCAGGGGTGTGGACTACAGCACAATTAAGGTTCGCTGACTGTGATATGATAAGCTTCGCAGGTGCGGGAAAACTCGACAATTGAACCGTCTGCCCTGTGGATAATTTGCCGCAGGGCCAAACAATCCCTCGTGGCAGTCCGAAATGGGCAAGGCTGGCGGCCGGACAGACCGCAAGCCTTGCCCGATTAAAGACCTAGTAGGCGATGCGGAATTCCACGCCGAACGTGCGCGGCGGATTGAAGTTCGCATAGTCACCGATCGTGCCGCGGTTGGCGGCCGAGATGCGGTAGATATGCTCCTCATCCAGCAGGTTGCGGGTCCACAACGAAAGGGTTCCGGTCGCTCCGCCATTGCCCGTCTTGATATCGGCAAGGGCGACCGAGCTGTTGAGGATGAAACTGCCGTCGGTCTTAGCAGCGACTGCTTGCACCGATTTTCCCGTCGGGGACACGTCAGCGAACTCGGCCTGGAAGGCATACTGACGGCTCGCATACGCCCCATCGAGGTGGAACTTGAAGGTCGCTCCGAAAAGGTCCCGCTCGTAATCGATATAGGCGGACGCAGCGTTCTTGGGCGTATACACGACGTTCACGCGGAACGGCGAGTTTTGCGGAACATCCGGGTTGCCCGTGAAGGGGAACGGCGCAGTCGGAGCTGCTGTTTCGGTATAGGCGTACGAGAGACCGGCCCTCAGTTCGTCGGTCAGCAGGGTCGACACGTCAAGTTCAACACCCTGGTTCGTGGCGAGGCCGGGGGCATTGCGCGTTTCTTCGGTGTGCGCACCCAGTGTCGGGCTGCCTGGCGTGGTGTCGACATTGTCAAAGTCGATCTGCGCATTGCTGCGATCCATGCGCCAGAGCGCGATGTTCACGCGCAGGCGCCCATCCAGCAGGTCCATCTTGTCGCCGATTTCATAGGCCGTGACTTCCTCGGCGCCGAACGCCGTGAATGTCTGCGAACGGTCATTGGCGCCACCGGCGCGGTAACCGGTCGAGTATTTGGCATACAGGCTTATGTTTTCACGAAGGTCGTACGCCACATTGACCATCGGGTCGAAGCGGCCGCTGTCATACGTAAAGGGAAAGGCCGTCGCCTTGCCGGCCACGGTATAAAGGTTGCCGTGACGCTTGTCCTGCGTGTAGCGGCCACCGGCCGTCAGATGCAGGTCCGGAAGCGCGGAAGGCGAGTAGGTCGCCTGGCCGAAAACGGCGAAGCTGTTCGCATTGGCTTCGCTGGCGCGGGCAATGAATCGCGTGCCCGGCTCCCAACCCTGAGTGGCCGACGTGATCGCGCCGGTGCCGAAGGTCCCGTAGGAAGGGCGGATCGTGGAATCGCTGCCGGTAGCATTATAGACGTTGGTGAACGGCGTTGCGGCGGATTCGCGCGCATGCTCGTTGAAGTAGTAGAGGCCGACGACGTAATTGAAGGTGTCGCCGAAATCACCGACCGCCTGGACTTCCTGGCTGAACTGGGTCTGCTTGAGGTCCGACAGGCTGTAGCGGCCGAAATTGCCGTTCGGCGCAAAAACGTTTCGGGCTTCGATGCCCGAATTGTCCCACTGGTGCGCGTCTACGCCGCGCGCAGCGGTAATCGAACGCAGTTCAAGGTTCGGCAGGACGGCATACTTCAGGGTCGCCATGGCACCCTTATTGAGATCGAGGCTGGGCTGCTGGACGGTACCGACGTCAGAGGTGTACTGGCGTTCCGTGTGTACCAATTCCTTCGCCCACAGCGGATTGATGGTGCCCGCCGGGGCCGCGGCCACGGCCGTCACTTCGGCCAAAGTACGGACACGCTTGCCATAGGGATTGAAGTTGATCAGCTGGCTGAAGAACGGCGTGTTGTAATCCACCGAATAGTCGACAGCCAACAGGGCGCTGAACTTGTCGCTCGGCTGCCACAGCGCGGACACGCGCGCGCCCCTACGATCATACTGGTTCCAGCCGGCCTGGCCGCTCGCGGGATTGAGCGTGGTAGGATCCTGGTGCTGGATAATGCCGTCAAATTTCAGGGAGATGTCGTAGAAACTCGCGAAGTTCTGGTGCATTTCGGCATTATAGGAACCATAATTTCCCAGGCCGCCCACGGCTCGGCCCTCGAACACACCGGTCGGAGCCTTGGCGACGATGCTCAAGGCGCCGCCTTCCGTGTTGCGTCCGAACAGGGTGCCCTGCGGACCACGAAGCACTTCAATGC
>CAIUTH010000212.1 GCA_903902075.1 uncultured Alphaproteobacteria bacterium | reverse complement strand
CTGGCCAAGCTGGAACAAAAATGAAGCGCTGGGTATTCATCGCGCCGGTCGCCGCCTTCGCGGTGCTGGCCTTCTTTCTTTTCCGCAGCCTGTGGTCGCCGGCGCCCGACCTGGTGCCTTCGGCACTGCTGAACAAGCCCGCGCCCCGCCTGAACCTGCCCGGCCTGGACGCACAGAGCGCCGCCTTCACGCCGGCGGATCTGGCCGGCGGCCATGTCAGCGTCATCAATGTCTTTGCGTCCTGGTGCGCGCCCTGCCGCACCGAGACCGCGCCGCTCATGACACTCAGCCGCATACCGGGTGTGGTGCTGTACGGGCTGACGCAAAAAGACAAGCCGGAGGCCACCCGCGTTTTCCTGGACGAGGTGGGCAATCCCTTTGCCAAGATCGCCCGCGATGACGACGGCCGCGCCTCCATCGAATGGGGTGTCTATGGCGTGCCGGAGACCTATGTGGTGGACGGGCGCGGCATCATCCGGCTGAAATATGTCGGGGCGCTCACAGATGCGTCCCTGGCGCGGGAGATCGTCCCCGCCATCAAGGCCGCCCAGGCGAACCCCTGAAAGGGGCCGTAACCTTTTGCTAACCCTGTTTTGACAGGGTGGCCGGATGCAAGTCAGCGCCACCCTTATTGCCGCCCAGCAGGCCGCCCGCGAGGCGCGCGCCCGGCTGCACGTGCCGCAGGCCCCCCAGCAGGCGAACTTCGCCGCCGCGCTGGAAAAGACCATCGGTGCCGCCCCAAGCTTCGCGGCCCTGCCGCTCCGGCAGACCGCCGCGCCGCAGGCGGCTCAGCAGCCTGTGCAGGCGCAACCGTCTGCCCGGCTCGGGCAGCACATCGACATCACAGTCTGAGGATAAGGGCGTTTAGCCGCCCAACTTGCGCCGCCGCACATTGCGGCGGGCGGGCCTGACGCCGTCGCCATTCAGCTGCTCGGCAGCCTGGGCGATCTGGGACAGGGCTTTCACGAATTTCTGGCGTTCCGGCTGGGGCAGGGCCTCCAGCAGGGCCCGTTCGGCACGGTCCGCGGCATTGCGGGCGCCGCGCAGGGCCTTGCGGCCCGACGGGCTGATGGCCACGGCATTGGCGCGCTGATCTTCCTCGGTGCGCTCGCGCGACAGCAAACCTTTTTCCAGCATCCGGCGCACCATCTCCGCAAGCGTGGAGCGATCGATGCCGGTGATCTCCACCAACGCGGTCTGGCTGACGCCGTCATTCTGTTCCAGCGCGCACAGCAGCGTGAACTGCTGCTTGGTCAGTTCCTTGGCGCCGGCTTCGCGTGCATACAAGTCGCCATAGAATTGCTGGCAGCGACGGATCAGGTGAGAGGGCGCTTCGGAAAGGTCAAAGCCATTTCCCGGTCTGCGCTGCCCCTTCATCATCAACAACCCCTAATTTCGCTCCACGGTGCGCTGCCATCTCACGTCCCGTCTTCGGGTTACACGATGCGGCGCTGCAGTCCGGATGGCGAGTTAAAACGGTTTTGTGCGCCCATGTCTATCCGCAAATTTTCGATAGATGATCTTTGCAAACCGCGCGCAATGTGATCCGGACGCGCCTGCGCGCGGATTGCACGGTTCTATCCGAGTGGATTGTACCGCGCGGGCACAATGAATGGTATGTGCCCGGCTGCGCGGGCCATACATCATCTTCCAATGTTTCTAAGAAGATAGTCCGCGTTCATCACGGGGGCGCATCATTGTTGCGCGTTTTTGCCGCCGCCTGCTGCGTCCGGTGCCTGATGTTTTATCACAAGGCGGGTCTGTGCGAGCGCGAACAAAAAGATCAGGGGGATGATGCCCCAGACCTTGAAGGACACCCAGGCTTCGTCCGAGGTGTTGCGCCACACCGCTTCATTGACCACCGCCAGGGCCAGGAAAAAAATACCCCAGCGCCAGGTCAGTTGCCGCCAGCCGCTTTCGGTGAGGTCGAAGGCCTGGGCGAAGACATATTTGATGAAGAGGCGATTGAAGAGCAATCCGCCGAGCAGGGTGATGCCGAAGAAGGAATAGATGATGGTGACCTTCACCTTCAGGAAGGTTTTGTTTTCCAGATATAGTGTCAGGCCACCGAAGATCAGCACCATCACCGCGGTGAAAAGCGGCATGGGCGAAAGCTTCTTCTCAATCGTGTAGCCGATTGCCAGCGCCACGATGATCGCCACCATGAAGGCGGCGGTGGCGACGAAGAATCCGCCCCATTTGAAGGCCGCAAAGAAGATAAGAAGCGGGCCTAGGTCCAGGGCCATGCGGCGCAGCTGCGGGTTCATGCGTCAATTCCTACCAGGGCGCGGGCAAAGTCGGCCGCCACAAAGGGTTGCAAATCGTCTTCGCCTTCTCCCACCCCGATATAATGCACCGGCAGGCCGAAACGTCCGGCCAGGGCCACCAGGATGCCGCCCTTGGCTGTGCCGTCCAGCTTGGTCATCACCAGCCCGGTCACCGGCACCGAGGCCGAGAAGGCTTCCACCTGGCTGATGGCGTTCTGGCCGGTGGTGGCGTCCAGCACCAGCAGCACCGCATGGGGCGCGGACGGGTCCAGCTTCTTGATGACGCGGGCGATCTTTTCCAGCTCCGCCATCAGGCCGGTCTTGTTCTGCAGCCGGCCCGCCGTGTCGATCAACAATATGTCACTGCCATTGGCGCGCGCCTTCTCCAGCGCCTCGAAGGCGAGCCCGGCTGCGTCGCCGCCGGTCTTGGTGGCGACGAACTGGGCTTTGGCGCGGTCGGCCCACACGCGCAGCTGTTCGATGGCAGCGGCGCGGAAGGTGTCGCCGGCCGCCAAGGTCACTTTCGCGCCCTCCTCGGCCAGGCGCTTGG
>CAIUTH010000211.1 GCA_903902075.1 uncultured Alphaproteobacteria bacterium | reverse complement strand
GTGATGGCTGCTCGTTTGCCACTTAGGCCCACCTGATTACAGCTAAAACATAAGAGATCATGCAAGAGCCACCTAAGCCTTAACTTTAGGTGGCGCGAGTGACGGGGCTCGAACCCGCGACCTTCGGCGTGACAGGCCGACACTCTAACCAACTGAGCTACGCCCCCGCAGCGGTTCCCTTTCGGGCGACGCGCGAAGGGGGCCGATGTACGGGCGTACCCCTGCCCTGTCAAGCAGTTGGCTGTCTTTACGGTGTTCCGCCGCCGGAGCCGCCCGCCGGGCCACCTTCGCCGCCGCGGCGTCCAGGGCGATGCTCGCCGTCGCCGTCCGGAGCCGGTGCGGTGTCAGGCTCGGCATCAGGGTCCTTTGGCTTGGCGGCGCCGCCGCGCTGCAATTCCCTGGGCTCCAGCTTGCCGTCATGGTTGGCATCCAACTGGTCGAACAACGAGTAAGGCGCAGCGGAAAATTCAGTGTAGTCGATGCAGCCATCCTGGTTCCAGTCCATCACCGGCGTGGCGGTGGACTGGTCGGCATCCACCCGCCCCTGATTGATGTCGCCGGCCTGTTCGGGATCCAGGCAGCCATTGTGCCTGGTGTCGTGAATGGCGAACTCGGCCTTCAGCCCCTTGATCAGTTCATCGCGGGTCAGGGTGCCGTCATGGTTGGCATCGAATTTCAAGATCATCCCGGCATTGCCGCCATGATAATTCTCGTCGCGCGGCTTTTCGGCCGACCGCATCCAGGGCGGCGGCGGCGTGCGGCCGCTGCAGGCGGCGAGCCCCAGGACGCAAAGCAGGATCAGGGGCAAATGGCGCAACGGTGTTTCCTTGTTGTTGGCGGCAGCCTAGTCCCGCGCAACGGCTTTGGCGAATGACGGGAAAGACAGGCAGTGCAATGGTATATGCGCTGGCGCTTTCGCCTGCCGCGCCCGCCCTCAAGTCGCTGCCGCGCGGGCGGGCGCGGCATTCGTTCTGCCTGCAACGCAGGCCGAACGAATGGTGGGCGGTGACGGGCTCGAACCGCCGACCCTCTCCGTGTAAAGGAGATGCTCTACCAACTGAGCTAACCGCCCGCAGCTCCCTTCGGAACGGCTTGGAAATCGCACGCCGTGACTTGCTCGTCAATGGTGGGGGCCGTTAACGCCCAAAAAGAAAAGCCGCAGTCTCACGGACTGCGGCTGTTGTCTTTTCAGTCCTCACGCCATCAATGCGCAACGACACCCGATTCATCGCCCGCCGCCGCCGTTGCGGCCTTTGGATTGGCCTCTTCTTCCCACGTGATCGGGACTGGAGGCCGCACAAGCGCGTGAGCCAGAACTTCATCCATGCGCGACACGGGCACGATTTCGAGCGCGTTCTTCACATTGTCTGGCAGATCCGCGAGATCTTTCGCATTATCCACTGGGATCAACACCTTCTTCAGTCCCCCGCGCAGCGCCGCCAGCAGCTTCTCTTTGAGGCCACCGATTGGGAGGACACGGCCGCGCAGTGTGACTTCCCCCGTCATGGCAATGTCACGACGCACCGGAATGCCCGTCATCACGGAGACAATCGTGGTGGCCATGGCAATACCGGCGGAGGGTCCATCCTTCGGCGTCGCGCCTTCCGGCACGTGCACGTGAATGTCGCGCTTGTCGAACATGGGCGGCTCAATGCCAAAATCGACGCAACGCGAGCGCACATAAGAGGCTGCTGCTGAAATCGATTCCTTCATCACATCGCGCAGATTGCCGGTGACCGTCATCTTGCCCTTTCCGGGCATCATGACGCCTTCAATCGTCAGCAATTCACCACCGACTTCCGTCCAGGCCAGACCCGTGACAGCACCCACCTGATCCTCGGTTTCCGCCTCGCCGTAGCGATATTTCGGCACACCGAGATAATCGGACAGGTTTTC